>JBDSFA010000109.1:0-7917 GCA_039919785.1 Dokdonella sp.
GCGGACAGGGAGAAGCGAATGACATTCGAGCCGACTGAAAAAGCAAAGCAGATGATTGCCTTCTCTTGGTGGGTCGGCTCTATCGGCTTGGTGCTGTTCATCGCCCTCTATTCCTGGGCCGCACCGCCAACCGAGTTCCTCTGGGCGTGTGTGGCTCTGGGCGTTGCATGGTTCGTCGCATTGATTTTGTCGACGCGAAAGTATGTGTGCAACAATCCTGTGCTGCGAATTCTCACCGCAATGCTCCAAGTAGCCTGTTTGATCGTTGGCTTCCAGGTCATCGCTGAACATTTCCTTCCCAGTTGCGTTGGTTCGAGCTGCACGCCTCCGACTACCATGCGTCACGCAATGCGGTATCAAGGTCTGGTCGTCGTCATCCTCGTTGGCTGCGCTCTGCTATTGACCTTTCGGCGCCTTTTTCACGGGCGTTTACCGGGCACGGCCATCTAACTAGCTCAAGGCGGACGGCTACGGCGCCGCTCAATTCCAGCATAGGCCGCAGAACCACTCATCATGTCCCTCAAACTCCGCAAAGCCCGACCTGAAGACTTCGCTGCCCTGCAACAGATGCTGGAGCTGTATCAGTACGAACTATCCGACATCTATCACCAAGATTCGGATGCTGATGCGAAGTACGGATACAACCTCCAGCGTCATAGGCAAGAAGATCGGTTTCATGCGTATGTCGCACTGGAGGGCACGCAGTATGTCGGCTTCGCTCTAGTAGCGCCCGCCACCGTCACTCGGAAAGAGGGCTCATGGATGGAGCAGTTCTTCATTCTCAAGAGGTACCGCCGCTCTGGTGCCGGCCGGGCCCTTGCACTACACGTCTTTCGCAACCACCCAGGCCTTTGGGAAGTGGGTCAAATGCCGGTCAACCTTGCGGCGCAAGACTTCTGGCGTCGAGTCATTTCGGCAGCAACCGAAGGGGCCTTCGTAGAACTTCAGGTCACTCAAGGCTCGTGGCAAGGCGTAGTGCAGCAGTTCCAATCCGCAGCGGCCACCTAACCCTTCAAGCGAGATGAACACCACGTTTTCCACGCATCTGCGCGCTATCGTGCGCGACGAGGTGACCCCACGCGAATGGGCAAACAGCACCTTTGGCAACACCGCCGGATCAATAGGCCGGGGCACCGGTCTCGTCATCTTGAAGCGCACGGCAGATCAGATAATTCAGCGCATGTTCGAGCGTCTCGGGCAGCAACTGTCGAGCATAGGACAGGGCAATCGTCTTGGTCTGCTCAGGGTCGTAGTGCCGGTATCGTACCATCGTCGCTTCGCCTCGATTTCCGCTTTGTTGCGTGCATAGCGAATGATAGGCTGCGAGTGGGCTTTCCTACAGGCACTGTGATCGCAACGTGCAGTGCGTGCACGCCGATACTGGCGCGCGGAACTTGATCGCGATGTAGCCGCCTATCGTGCAGCCCTCGCCGTGCGGTACAGACGATGTCCGGCCGGACAGATCGCATGCGACTGATCGTTCGCGACGATGACGCGGTCGGCACCGAACACCGCGGGTTTCTTTGCTCGACGTGATTTGTCGCGGAGTGGATCGGATATGCTCTTGTGTTTGTCGTGCTCGGCCGAGCATTCGGCGCGACGGCGCATCCGGTTGTCTGCGATCAAGGCATCGATGCCGCGTTCGGCGAGGGCCGCAAGATTCGCCTCCAAGTGATAGCCGGCGTCGGCGGTGATCAGCGTGGTTTTGTTACGTTGTCCAGCACAGGCATCGCGCCATCAGCAGCAGTTCCTGTTCCGCTCCGGTGCCGTGCGCCGAGGCTTCCACGATGACATGATGCGCGGCATCGACCACAGCGACGCGGCAGTAGCCCTGGATCACGCCCTTGTCGGTGGCGAGCCTGGCCGACTCGTTGTCGGTGCGATTGGACTTGCGGATCGATCCACGCGTGCCAGCGCGGTCGGTTGGGTTGTCGACCAGCCACGTGTGGATCTTTGCCGCTTCGTTCGTCAGGCGCTCGATGCGTGCGCCCACCTTCGCATCCATCACCTGTTTGCCGCTGCCGGCGTCGTTGGCCCCATGGCGGTCGAGCACGGTCGTCGACACGCGCTCCATTTTCTGCGCCTGCGCGAGGATTTCGGCGCGCGTACCGGAGCGGTGCTTCGAGGCGCTCGATGGACCCTGACTCGGTCGCTGGCGAACGAGCCACAGGAATGTGGGACGTGCAGGCAGGCGCAGAAGCGCCTGCCGCCAGCGCTAGACCGATCAGGCCTTCGTTGCCAAGCGGCGTCAATACCTGACTGAACACCGAGGCGATCGCATCACGCGAGCGACTGACGAAATCCGCGATCGTCGCGACACGTACGTTCGATGATTCGTGAGCTGACCATCCCGTGCGAATACGCCAGCAGAGCGGCCTTGAGCAACATGAGCGGCGCATGTGCTGACGCACCGTTGTCGTCATTGCGGTAGTGCGCATCGAAGGCTGAAAGATCGAGCTCGTCGACGACATGATGGACTGCGCGCGCGAACGCGCCTGGCACCCGTTGCGCTTCCAGATCCGCCCGCAGCAGCCGCAGACTCATGTCCACCACCTTGGATCGCGCCATCGCCGACTTCCTTGATCGTGTCGCTGTATGCGAGCAAGATTGGGGCCCGCTTTTTTTGCCTCGTTAGCGCACATGGAAGGTATCACGGCGCGTCCAGAGAGAATCATCGGCAATGTTGCGGTCACTAGCCTGTTGGCTGGCCCACCCATCGGCGTTGCGCTGTCCGTCCTTGGTGGCCTTCTTGAGCCGTCGGAGCATTCCGCGCTCGAATGGGCAAAAAACATTGGCAGCGGTCTGTTTCTCGGGCCGTTCGTTCTCGTCATTGGTGGGCTTGTCGTCCTCGCGCCAATCCTCAGCGTTCTGAGGTATTTTGGTTGCGGCGGTCCAGCGTCTGTCTATGCAATATCTCTCCTCTTCAGTCTTTTCGCCATGTCCAGCGATCCGCGATTTGGCCTTGGTGTTCTCGTGTTCTCTTTGCCGGCAAGCTATGTCTTTTGCAAACACAGCTATTCAGACCAATGCGTGGTTGAGCGCTGACAATTCCGTATGAAACTTCCCGTCAACGCCGAGCGCATTGGGCTTTTGCCCTGGTTTTGCAAGCCGCTGCAGACGATCATGTTGCCCTCTGTCTTGCGTATTCCTTCGTCAGCTCAATACGGATTGCAACCCTGCGGGATTGCATTTTCGTCCCTCGGGGATTTCGGTTGGTCACAGACGGTCTTGTTGCATCGATGTGGCGGATACCGACCACCCTTCAATCGACCGGGCATACCCGGACGAGCTGAGGCATGGCGGTTCTCTCAAATGTGATGCTGCAGAAGGGCAGTCGTGAATACCAAAACAGGTAAGATTTCATTGCGAAAGCAATTCATCACGTGCGCTGTTTTGTGTGCGTCCGCAGCCGTAATTATCCTCTTGTTTCATCGCAAGCCGTATTTCTCCGCCCTGCTTCTCGGGCTATCGTTGCCAAATCAGATTTTACTCGGCACTGCGGTAGGCATGCTTTATTGGGTTGTCTCTCTGCTTGGCTACAAATTCGTAGTTGACCGAAGGGCAACGCGGACCATCGCGGAAAGCTACAGCCGGCTCGACTTGCGCGGTTTGAATCCCCTCGGATTTGCGGTGGCAGCGGGCTTTGGTGAAGAACTACTATTCCGGGGTGCGCTGCAGCCACTTCTTGGTATTTGGGTCACATCGGCACTGTTTGTTCTCGTTCACATTCGTGCATATCAGCTCGACAAGCTGGACAAGCGTGTTTTGTTTCAATCGACATCAATTTTTGCCATAAGCGTCGTTCTCGGGTACGTCGCGGCATACGCGGGTCTCGTCACAGCCATGATTGTTCATGCAGCGATGGATACTGTGGGTCTTTACGCTGTTCGGCGATTGACGCAAGTGGCAGAAACAGCTGCCACCTAGCAGCTCGTTCGAGCTGACGGCATCGACGCGGATTTTCAGCGATCAGTCGCATCTTTTCAAATCGCAGTCCTCCACCATAACTCGCCTAGACTTCCACCTATGTCGAAATCATTTCGCTATGCTCTGTTCGCCGCGTGCATTGCATTGAGCATGGGGGTAATCGCCAGTCCGGACCGATTTCCTAGCCTTCGGAAGCTCCCCGAGAAACCGCGAGAGGCTATTGCCACGGTGATGGATTGGCAGAGAACGCTTGTGGACCTCAAGGCTTCCGAGATTGAGGCGCGATTTGGCAAGCCGGACAAAGTTATTGAAGCGGACATCGACGCCGCAAGCGGCAAGCGGGATCGGACGATCTACTATCGCCTTTCTCGCAGGAGTGAACTGCAGATCACGATCAAGAAGGACGAGGTCATGGCCGTTGCCTTGATCTCGATGCCTAGCGGCAATGAGGCCGGTCCTATCGACGACTAGGTGGATCTGCAGCAGGCGCTTGGAGCCTGCCCCGTCGGAAATCCCGCGCAGTGACCCGATCGTGTGCCGCGCGAACCTTGATGGGCAGAGGTCGACACCGGTGCCCAGCGAAGAACGCCGGTCGGCGCATGGGTGAGCTTCGCCCGCATGCGCGCCCTTCGCGCCCTTCGCTATAGTGAGGGCCGGGGCTTTCCCGCTTGGCGATTGTGCTTTTCACATCACTAGCGACGGGAAGGCTTTCCTGTACACACTACTGTCGCATCGGATACCGGTTCTTCGGGGAAACGAGCCGTCGCGACCCAACCATAAGACAAGGACATCCATGCATCCGGTACTGCGCAGCAATCTGTTCTTCGTGAAGGAACAAGTCGGCCTGTTCAAGGCATCCAATAACTACGACGTCTTCGATCCGAACACGAATCAGAAGGTCATGGAGTGCCGCGAACCGAACCTCGGCCTCCTCACCAAGCTCTTCCGCTTCACCGATTACAAACGGATGACGCCGTTCCATGTGGAAGTACGCACGCCCGAGGGACGCAAGGTCCTGACCGTCAAACGCGGCTTTTCATTGCTGCTCTCGAAAGTGGAGGTGCTGGACGAAAACGACAAAGTGGTCGGCTCGTTCAAGCAGAAGCTCTTCTCCATCGGCGGCAAGTTTGATGTGCTCGATGCGAGCGATCAGCCGCTGTGCAGCCTGCAGGGAACGTGGACGAGCTGGGACTTCCGCTTCGTCAAAGGCGAAAGGGAACTTGCCAGCGTTTCGAAGAAATGGGCGGGACTGGGCAAGGAGCTGTTCACATCGGCGGACAACTACATGCTCGCCATCAAGGATGCGGTAGGGGCGGACGACAGCGTGCGCATCCTGATCGTCGCGGCCGTGATGTGCATCGACATGGTCCTGAAGGAGTGACGCGAACGGCAATCGCCTGCGTGCGTTGACGATCGAACGTTCGCCTGCGTTCGATCGCGCGCGCGTATGCCGAGTCACATCAGCGCGATCAGACGCCGAACGAGCGCCCGATTGCGGCGGTCACCAGCATCGCGATCGCACTCCAGAGCGTGACGCGCAACGCGCCACGCCATGGATTGGCGCCGCCCACGCGCGCGGCGATGGCACCAAGGAGCGCGAGGCAGACCAGGGACGTGACGATGATGATTGTCGCGAGAGCCGTCGCAGGCGCCACTACGCTGATGATCAAGGGCAACGCGGCACCGCTCGCAAACGCAGCGGCCGATGCCCCCGCCGCCTGCAGCGGTCGCGCGCGCTGTTCGTGCGTTATGCCCAATTCGTCGCGCGCATGTGCGGCCAGGGCGTCATGCGCGGTCAGTTGTTCGGCGACTTTCGTTGCCAGCTCCGGTTCCAGTCCGCGCTTCACATAGATCCCGGCCAGTTCGCGCAACTCACCTTCCGGATATTCGTCCAGCTCGATGCGTTCACGCGCAAGGTCAGCATTCTCGGTGTCCGCCTGCGAGCTCACGGAGACAAATTCGCCCGCCGCCATCGAGAGCGCACCGCCGACAAGGCCGGCCACGCCAGCGAGCAGGATGCCGTGACGGTCGGCGCCGGCGGCGACGAAACCGACGATGAGGCTTGCGGTGGAAACAATGCCGTCATTGGCACCCAGTACCGATGCACGCAGCCACCCGGCGCGGTCCGAACGATGCATTTCGCCGTGGTGACGGGACATGGATACTCCGTGGGGTGTGGTCGCCTATGGCGGGTGTCGACGATCCCGTCGACGCTATGCGCGGGGCCATTGCGACACAGGAAGGCACGCTGGCGCAACACCTGCGTCGAGCGGCCCGTGCATTTTTTACATCCGTGGCGCTCGCAAGACCCAGCCGGCGGGTAGCGTCGCATCGGGAAGATACTTGACACCGAAAATTGATTACATGTAACGTTACTAGTAATGAAGTCGACGCGACCGAAGCAAGGCCCCTCGCCCGCCGCGCGCAGCCAGCGCGCGTTCCGCGAGCGTATGCGCGAAAAGGGCCTGGTCCCGCGCCAGGTCTTCATCCGACCGCATCATCGCGAGGTTCTCGCAACCTTCGAACTCGCCCTGCGCGAGCTCGTACTCCCCGACCGCTACCGCCACCTGGAGGCGTATTCCGCCATGAGCCAACCCTGGACTACCCCTGCGCTGCATGAAGCGCTCGCCGAACACGTGCTGCGCGAGCGTTTGTCGTTCGTGCTCAATCTGGAACGCGGCGCCGATCCCACCATTGCGATCACCCTGCCCGAGTACGGCGATCTGGTGATCCACCTGATGGCATCGGGCGAACAATTGTTCGCGTCGACGCCGCTGTGCATGGGTTCGCAAGTAGACGATCGCGCCGCGTTCAACGACGCCTGTCTGCGTCTGAATCCGCTCAATCCGCTCTCGAACCTGGGCTTGCAGCAGATGGATGGCAACGACGTCTACGTCGTTTTCGGCGAACTGTCGACGCGCTCGCCGCTGGCGAACGTCGTCGAGGAAATCGACGTGCTCGCACGCAATACGCTGCAGGCCGCCGAGGCGCTGCGCCCCTACATCACGAACTGAGGTCCGCATGAATATTCTCGCCAAGATCCTGACCCTGTTCCGCGGCGCCGCCAACGAAGCTGGCCAGGCCGTCATCGACAAGAATGCGACGCGCATCCTCGACCAGGAAATCCGCGATGCGCAGAACGACAGCATGCGCGCAAAGGAAGACCTGACGAAAATGATGGCGCAGCAGAAGCTCGCGTCCGACCGACTCGACGCCAAGCGCGCGAAGAAAACCGAGTACGAAAGCCACATCGGCCGCTTGCTGGGGCAGGGTGACCAGACGCTCGCGCGCGACGTCGCGAGCAAGGTCGCACAACTGGAGGGTGATATTTCGGTCGAGGAAAAATCGCTGTCGACCAACATCGCCGCCGTCGACAGACTGCACGCGTCCATCAAGACCGCAGACCGCCGCATCGAAAGCCTGCAGCAGCAGGTCGACCAGGTAAAGGCGAACGAAAGCGTGTTGCGCGCGCAGGCGTCGATCGCTGCAACCAGCAGTGGCCAGAACACGAAGTTGCGAACCGCGCTCGATTCACTCGAACGCGTGAAGACGCGCCAGCTTGAGCAAGGCGCACAGATCGAGGCCGCCAATGCGCTCGCAGCATCGGATGGCGATGTCGGTCTCGAGGCGCGACTCGCCGCTGCCGGCGTCGTCAGCGGACAGGTCAATGCAGACATGGTGCTCGCGCGCTATCAGAAAACCGAAGTCGTGCAGCATCCGCGCGAGCAGATCGATGCGCCGAAGAGCGAAACGGCAGCGGATGCGGTCGAGCGCAGCAAGGTCTAGGGAAGTCCGGGCAATTTTCCCGACGTCATTCCCGCACGCGCGGGGACGACGCTGATTTTCCAAGACGACGACTTCAAAGCGAGGCGCAATACGGTGAGCTGGTTCGACCGCAAAAACAAACCGAAGAACGCGACGACTTTCCCGCTGGGCGCGCGCCTTGGCGGAGCGGTGACAATCGATTCGATGCCGTTTCGCCTTGCCGGC
>JBDSFA010000464.1:0-2894 GCA_039919785.1 Dokdonella sp.
ATTGCAGTCGGCGTCACGCGCTCTCGCACATGGCCGCATACGAAACCGTGGGTGGGTATGGCGGTCATGCTGGTGTCGACTCTCGGCTACACGGCTCTCAGCGAATGGCGCAACGTCTATCTGATGCGGAACTGGGTTTACGCTGCATCGATGCCGCTCATCGCCGGCATCGGGGCGTCACCGCTACTGCAATGGATCGTGGTTCCCGTTGCAACCCTGATCATCGTGCGCCGTTTCACCCCATAGTGCGCTGCCGCTCACGGGTAAAACGAAATGGGGTCAGTTTAATTTTCGCGCGGACAAATGAACTGACCTCATTTTTCTTCTTCGCTGGGAAGAATTCGCCGGATTCAACGTCCTCCGTCGCTGCCGTCCGTCCTTAGCGGCCCGGCTGATACTGACGTTCCGTGTGCCCCTGAAGTTGGTCAGGCCAGAAGTACACCGTGCGCAGATTGCCGGTGGTATAGCGCTCGGCTTCGTCGTTGAAATGCTTCGAGTCGGGATGGCCGCTTTCGCCGCCAGCAGTGATCGCACGCGCACTCACCTTCGGGCCAAATTCGACCGTAGCGACAAAGCTGTTGCCGCCGGTGCCGTAATAGCGTTTGGTCCCCGGCCAGCGGTGCGCGCCAAACGAGGCCAGCGAACCCCAGCGTGAAGAAGTGAACGGCACCGGGATGCTCGGCTTGTCGTCGTCGAAGGTCTGCTCAATGGCATCGTCGATGCGCTGGAAGCGGTTGATCTCGCCCCACGGCACGCCCCAGCTGCCGAAGTCTGTGGTCAATCGGTCGGAGGCTTCGACCAGTGCGTTGAGGCGCGCGTTAGCGCCGGACTTTTCCGCCATCCGGTCGTAGATCGAAAGGCCTTCGGCCGTGTCGGCCTTGCTGACTTCGTCCCACAAGGTATCGCCCCAAAACACCGCAAGTGAGGTCGGCATCGAGGCGATGCCCCAGCGATCGTCCCAACCACGCAGCATCTGGATCTGGCCTGCGAGTTTCGCGCGCAGCGGGTCGGCGGTAGGCAGCGCGTCGTAGTCGGCAATCAGGGTCGGCAGTTGACGTTCGAACGCGGGCAGGTAGGAATCGAACGCGGCGGTGATCAGCGAGGGCAGGGTGACGTTCTTGATGTCGGTGAGCAGACGGATCGCATGCAGGCCGCGCGGATTCTCGCCGAAGGTATCCATGTAGCGCGGGTAGTCGGCCTTCTTCGGACTGTACGCACCCGCGGCGGACCAGGGCCAGTTATTGGTGTTGAAGGTCCAGCCGTTCGGCGGGTTGACCACCTGTGGCAACTGATCGAGTGAGGTCAGTCCTTGCCAATCGGTGGCTGGATTGCTGCCGTCGACGAGCTTGGTGTAGTCGAAACGATTGTCGCGTTTGGGAACGAACTGCGGCAGCAGCATCGCGATCTCGCCCTTGTCGTCGGCGAACAAGGTGTTGTTGGATGAATTGGCCTTGAGCTCGGCGACTTTCATGTAGCTGGCAAGGTCGTGCGTCTTGGTGCGCAGCCAGCTTTGCTCCAGCGCGGGGATCGGCTTGTTCATCAGCGCTTCCGCGATCCATTGGCCGTCCAGCTCGCGCACGATCGGGCCGTGATGAGTGAAATACGTGGTGAAGTTTCGCTGCGCCAGCGCGCCATCCTTCCCTCGGTATGACAAGGTGATCTGGTGCGAAGTGACCGGCCGCAGTTCTTTGCCATAGCGATAGAACGGCTTGTCGTCCTTGCGCTCGATGGTTTCGGCGAACTCGTCGACCACATCGACACCGGTCGAGGTGTGCATCCAGCCCACGTGGGGATTGAAACCCTGATAGACGAAGAACTGGCCCCAGGTCACCGCACCATAGGCATCGAGTCCTTCATCGCTGGACATCTGCAGTTCGGAGCGGAAGAAAAATGACGTGTGCGGATTGATCAGCAACAGCGCGTGGCCATCGACGGTGAGTTTCGGTGCGATCGCGATGCCGTTCGAACCGGTCGGCTCGACCCAGCTCGGCTGCGTTTGCACCTGAGCCAACGGGGCATCGGTCGAGGCGCCGTAGAACGCCTGCAGTGGTTTGAGTTTCACTCGCTCGATGTCGCCGCCGATACTGCCTTCGGTGAATGAGAGCGCCATCCAAGGTTCGAAGTGGGTGATGACGCGCGGATGGACGTCCGCGTGCGTGGCGAGGTAATAGTTGAGGCCGTCGGCCCAGCTGTCCATCAATGCACGCAGCCAGCGCGGACTTTGCGCATACAATTTTTCAAGCGCAGCCGGGTCGATGAACAATTGTTGGCGCAGGTCCTGCCACAGCGCGGAACGGTCTGCGTCCTTCGCCTCGGCGAGGCGGCCGAGCGAAACAAGGTAGTTGGTCTCCACGCGATTGAAGTCGTCCTCAGCTTGCGTGTAGGCCATGCCGAATACCGCATCGGCATCGGTCTTGCCGTGGACGTGGGCGATGCCCCAGTCATCGCGGGTGATGGTCACCGCTTGTGCCGAGCGTTGCCAGCGCGTTTGCTCGGGCGTGCTGGCTTGGGCCGTGCTGCTCAGGCACAGTCCAATCAGGATTGCCATCGCTAGAACATTGGAAACTTCTTCCGGGCGACGCATGCTGCGAGCGGGTCCGATTAGAGTGCGAAGAATTTTCATGTTCATTGGCTGCCCCTCGATGACCAGAAAAGTCGCGCCAGCGTAGCCGATTCCGTACCGGCCATCATCGTTCCACGAAAAGGCGGAAAAATTCTCAGAGACAATCGTGAAGACGCTCGATCGCGTTGCCTGAAGGATCCGATGAATGCGTTGCAGCGCTACTGCCCGCATGATCCCTTTTCTGACGCAATTGCGTCTGATGATGTCTTGGTGAAATGCCCAGCGAGGTCGCATTGTGTTGTATCGAATCTATGCGTGGATGCCACTGATC
>JBDSFA010000012.1:0-14348 GCA_039919785.1 Dokdonella sp.
TCACCTGCCATCGTCACGCTTCCTCGTCGAGGACGCTCTTGAGGAACGCACGCGCAAAGCACCAGTCGCGCGCGACCGTGCGTACCGCGATCCCGAGCGCCTCCGCTGCCTGCTCGTGCTCGAGACCTGCGAAACAGACGAGCTCGACCACGCGCGCCGCGCGCGCATCGAGCGCCTCAAGCTGCTTCATCGCGTCGTCGAGCTCGAGCGCCTGCTCCGCACTATCGAGCGCGAGGCGCCAGTCGCTGCCGGTCAGCGTCGTTCGCACCCAATCGCCGCCCGCGCGCTGGCGCAGGCGCCCACGAGCGCGATCAGCGAGCAGATGGCGCATGGCGGTCGCCGCATAGGTGAAGAACTGGTTGGGATGCGCGAAGACGAGATCGCGATCTCCGCCAATGCGCAGGTAGAGTTCATGCACGAGCGCGGTCGCATCGATCGTGTGCAGGCCGGCGCTGAGCTGACGCCCGGCCATCGCCTTGAGGCGATCGTAGACCTGCGCGAACAGCGCGTCCGTCTTGATTTCCGCAGGTTCGCCGCCGTGTTGCATCGAGCTCCTCACCGCCGTCGGCACAGTCTAACGCAGAGTCCGCTGGCGCGCCCCGACAACGCAAAAAAGAGTGCGCCCTTCGCCGCACGCGTCAAGGAAGGCTCTCAACCCTCTGGAGGCGGGTTCGAGACTGCGCTGTTCTCGATGTGATCAAGTATGAGGTCAAGTGCATTTGTGAGAATGAAATACTGAATCTGATGCTATTCCGCCAGCGGCAGACAGCGAGCCGCGCTGCGTGAGGCTAGCCGAAGCTGAGGACCACTACCGCTTTGTTGTCGCCCTGGACGATCAGGCTTATCTTGAGCTGCGAACCTTGACAGGTGCAGACTAGGCCGAAGGCATGCTTTCGCATTCCTCACCAAGGGTGGACGGCAATGCAATCGGAGGCTGGGGCTGGGATTGGGGCCGACAAGGTTGCCGCGGAAATGCTGGCGCGCCGTGCAGAAGTGATTCGGCGTGCCGCTACCATCGCGCCTGGATCCGCCAGCAGATGACCATGCCAACGTTGTCGTTGTCGCGCGTTGCCGAAATCTTGAGATCGGCGCTTGACCAGCCAGAAATCACTCGATCGCGATGGTTGGTCGAAACGTGCGGAGCAGACGTCGAACTGCTGGCAGCGCTGCAGCGATTGTTGGCGCTCGATCAACGCGAAGATCTGGTGTTTGACCACCCTCTTGATGCGCTGGTCGCCAATGTGCTCACGCCGGTCGGTGACGATCTGAAAGCCGATGCGCGGTTTGGACCGTTCCGCTTGCTGCGAAAACTGGGCGAGGGAGGCATGGGCAGCGTATGGCTGGGCGAGCGCATCGATGGTGGCTTCAGCCAACAGGTGGCTCTCAAACTGATCCGCGTCGGCATGGAAAGCAAGGCAGTCGCGGCGCAGTTTCGACGCGAGCGTGAGCTGTTGGCCCGTTTGCAGCATGCCGATATTGCACGCCTGATCGACGGTGGCATTGATGGAGCCGGACGTCTCTGGTTCGCGATGGAACATGTCGATGGCATCGGCTTGCGCGAATGGTCCGCACAGCAACAGATCAACCTGGACACTCGTCTCACGCTGCTGGTTCGCTTGTGTCTGGCGGTTGCGTACGCGCATCAGCATCTGATTGTTCATCGGGACCTGAAACCATCCAATGTACTCGTCCGAGCGGATGGAAGTCCTTGTCTGCTCGACTTCGGTATCGCAAAGCTGACTGCGGGCGACGAGCGGGAAGAAACCGCACTGGATTCGCGTTTCATCACGCGGGCCTACGCGGCCCCTGAACAGTTGCGTGGCGAGGGCGTAACGACGGCTACGGATGTGTATGCCCTCGGCGCTTTGATGTTCGAGATACTCACCGGCATCGCCTATACAAGCCTGCATGCCTCGGGCGCTGAAACACTGCCCCCAAACAAGGCGCTGCGACTGATTCGCGAAAAGCCGCAAGCCGGTGTATCCACCCGGTCGCCCTTGCATGGCGATCTCGATGCGATCGTCGCTCGGGCGCTCGCCGAGGAACCCAAGCGGCGCTATGCAACCGCGCAAGCGCTGGCCGATGACATCGAGAATCACCTCAAGGGCCGACCGGTAAATGCCCGTCCCGACAGCGTCCTCTACAGGCTGACCCGCTTTGCGCAACGCAACCGCGCCACCATGGCTATCGCAGCGACGGCACTCGTCCTCGTGTTGGCGCTGAGTGTCATAGCGATCTGGCAAGCTCATGCGAAGACGATCGAAGCCGAAAATGCGCGGATTGCGCTGAAGCGATCTGAATCGATTCGCGCATTGCTCGGGTCGATCCTCCTCAGCGCCGATCCCAATGCCTCCAAGGGCCCGGCGACGACGGTCGGCGAACTGCTGAAGCCTGCGCGAGCGCGAATCGTCCATGAAACCCAGGACGATCCCGAACTTGCGGCAGCCTTGCTCGAGCAGCTTGGCAGCACGTATGTTTCGCTTGGCGAAGACGCGCTGGCGCGCGACGTGCTGCAGGAGGCGCTGGCGTTCAATCAACAAGCTGCAAATCCATCGCTGCAGATTGAAGGGACGGTCGAAGCGCGTCTCGCCTACTATGAGTACCTCGATGGCAAGCCGGACATTGCACTGCAGAGGCTGAAAGCGATCATTGCGAAATTGCGCACAGGCGATTCCTCGGTAACGCCGATATTGGCCAAGGCCATCGGCATCGAGGGCGGCGTGCGTTATGCGGCCGGCGAAACGGATGCGGCCGTCGCCGATTCCGCCGAGTCACTGGCGCTATGGAAGAGTCTGGGTGATCCGTCTGTTGTCGACTATCTCTATGCGCTTGTCGGTTTTTCCGACTTGACCGCGGCTGCAGGCCGCAATCAGGAGTCGCTCGACTCCGCCATGCGGGCGCTGGCGCATCCTTACGTTCATGACAATATCGCACCGGGCCTCACCGCATCGGCACTTGGTGCCAATGCGCGCGCCTTGCAGGCGCTCGGACGCAATGCGGAGGCCGAGCCGATGATGGTGCGTGTCGTCGAGGCGTTCGCTACGTTATTTGGTGCGAGGAGCTCACGCACGTACTATTGGAAATACCGACATGCGCAAGTTCTCATCGAACTTGGAGAATTCGATCAAGCCAAGGCCATCGTCGACGACCTGCTCGCGAATCCCGCATCGAACGATCAACCGATCGCGCATGTCGCCTACCTCGTGGTTGGCGCAAAAATCGCCGGCTTGCGCCACGCGGCTGACGCGCGTGAAAGGATCGCCGAAGCGGTGCGCGAAGCATGTTCCGACAAGGGCAATGCGCGTTTCTGTGCTCAGGCGCGAGCGTTGCCCGGTTCCTGATCCAACCTACCCCCTATTTCTTTTCTCGCACGCTCATGGAAAAAGCTCGAATCCATTCGCGAAAATTCGATCGAAGACCGGCGGCGCTGCGCCGAATTCATAAGCACCCACATCGCAGTTCAGACCCGTACCGCGAGGTCCGTCGCGCTGATCAAGCGCCAGGACAGCACTGGTATCGTCAATGCACCCCTGCCCTGTCGTCGCGTTGATTGCCGCGCTCCCGGCCAGCAACGCATGCGTCAGAGTGGGGCCGCCATTGTTCTGAAGCGGCCCGATGGATTCCAAGGCAACGAATCCTCGCGCGGTCGTTCCATTGCCACTGAACGCACAACCGCTGATGTCATAGAACAGGTTACGGCCGTACACTTCAAGCGTCCCATTGCAGTCGTCGTAGATGGGCGCATCGAGAACGGTATTTCCGGCAATCAGCGAGTTGACGGCGACAAAGCGCAGCCCCGACGCCGTACTCACCCCACCACCGATACCGCCTATCTGGTCGCGGTCGTGGTCGGCGTCGTTGTTGATGATGCTGGAGCTGTAGACGAATGCGCGTGACAGGTTGTTGATGCCGCCGCCGTCGGTGTATGCATAGTTTCCGCTCAGCGTGCTGTTGACGAGTGTGATCTGCGGAAACTGTTCTGGATGCAGCAGCGTAAAATCGACCTCAATGCCCCCGCCGTTGTTGGCACCATTGGAACTCATCGTGGTGGCGCGAAAATAGGCATCGCCATTTTCGCTGACAAATGCGCCGCCGCCTGCACCCACGGCGACGTTCGAGCTGATGCTGCTGTAGCTGATCGAAGAGCTACCAGCCAGATACAATCCTCCGCCGCTGAATCGCGTCGCATTCGATCGAATGGTGCTGTCTTGAATGAACAACGTTCCCTCGGAAAGATTTCCAATGCCGCCACCGGAACTCGCGGAGTAGTTGTTCTCGATGTTGCAGTTACTGATCGTCAGAATGCCTGCGTTCATGATGCCGCCACCGACTCCTCCGACCGCACTGTCGTTGCCGTTGCGCACGGTCAACGCGCTGAGGGTTGCCTTGCGACCAACAGCGATCGAGAGTGCTCGACTGGTGGTGTTGGCATCGATGACCGTGCTGATCGGGTTCGCGCCCGTAATGTAAATCTGCTGGTTGGGATCAGCCGGCGTTGTCAGGTTCAAGTCGCCGGACGCCTCTCCGTCCATCCCGATCGGAGCGAGCGTCAGTCGATAGATGCCAGCTGGCACATCGACCATAACCCGGCCGTTGGTGGACAGATGATTGGCTTGCATGATCGCCGCCCTCAGCGAACACGTATTCGCGCTGGTGTGGCATAGACCGTCGTTGGTGTTGTCGTCCAGCTGATCGGCCGTGGTGTTGACCGTAAACGTAACGGTTTGATCCATGGCAACTGCGCAAGTTGGCGCAAGCAAGAGAATGGACCATATCAACATCGCAATTCGCGCGAAGGCGCCGTCAAACGCGGTAAAGACATTCATCAACCTTGCTCCATGAATTCATCAAATAAATCGAAGCGATCGCCTTCGACCTCATGGAGCGTGGTATCCACTTCGGCGAGCGGCGTCGTGAAGTTCAGGTCTCCATTGTCTTCCCCACCGGACTCTGTAGCAGGTCGCGTCAGCGTGTAAGTGCCGGCAGACAACAGGATGTGCGCGGTACCCGGTCCACTCAGGTGATTGGCCTGCATGATTGCGGCTCGCAGCGAGCAGGTGCCGTTGCTGGTCTGACACAGTCCATCGGAAACATCCTGATCGATCTGGTCAGCCGCGGTATTGACGTTGAATGTCGTGTCGGCCAAAGCGACGGACGCTATCGCGAGCGTCGCTGCCAGCAGCAGAACGTGGGCAAAAGTGCGTGGGCTCAGAAACGGACGCGGCGACGCTGCTTCCCGGCAGGAGATCATGAGTCAGGCTCGAAGTGGCGTCGTCGATGAAGACGCTGGTACATCCAATAACAGGAAACGTTGTCGGTTCCGGCCATCGCACTCGCACGCAAGCTGGAGTCGGTCCATTTGGCTGCCCCCCGAGCAATCGGAGATCGCAGCCGCGCTGAATCAACGGCAGCTTGCGGGCCGCGGAATTGCGCCCCTTGGAATTCGTCCCCGCTCATGACCATGTTGCCGGTGTCGACCGTGTAGCGGGCCGAAAAAGAGGGCGGATTCATTTGTGAGAGTGGAAAAATGAACCCTACGCCTCTTCCAAAGACCGTGGTCAGACACCAAGGTCACTCACTCGCACCACAGCACCGAGCGCTTCAGAGTCGGATGGATGCATGGCTTGCTGTTGTTCGCAGCACTCGGCGTGGGCAGCGGCTCGCCGGGTTTCCATAGGCCGAGACGGTTCTGAATAGTGGGCATTTCCGCGTCGATCACCGCCAGCGGATTACCATCGTTGTAACGAGTGGCGCTAAGGTAGCGAAGAACCTGGCGATACGCCCCTGCGGACGACAGCGTAATGACCTCGATCCAATAACCGTAAGGAGGCTGTTGCTGCGGCTCGGCCGTGATCACGCTCCCACGAAGCGGCCCCTCAGCGATGAAACGGATCTCCTGGTTGTTGTTGTGGCCCGTACTTTTTTCAAGGATACGTCGGAACTCATCGCGACCAGCGTCGTAACGCAGCACCTGGGTAGAGATGATCTGGTCCCCATTTCCGGAATACAGGCTGCCGGTGACAAGCAACAGGAACGGCGCGCGCTCCGGCCCGCCTGGATAGACGACCTTGGCGGTGAGCAGATAGTGCGGTTCCCACGCATTCGCATCCTCGCTCTTTCTCGCGCGGAGCGGCGGAGTGACGGGGTCAGACAAGCAGGTTTCCGCTGAGCCTTTTTGCAGGCACAGGGTGAGCGCGCCAGGCGCATCGTTGTCGCCGTAGTCCTTCGCGGGTACACCCTCGGTCACCACCAAACGCCACGGCGATCGGGTGTGGAACGGCTTTCCCAAGTCAAGCTGTGTGCTCTGCGGGGTTGGGCGGAGTGCTGGCAATTCGGGCTTAGTCCTTGCGATGGCGGGGATTCGCGTCACGCTTATCGCCAACACCATCATGAAGAGGATCCTTTTGCGCACATCCGCTCCCGGCAATCGTCCCATATGGGATCGGCATGGTAGTGCAGTTGGTGCAGTACTGGGGTCAGGTGCAAGTTCCACTCATCGTCGCACTTGGCCAATGCGGGCGATCAATTCGGCATGGCCCCGTTTCGGATCAACTCATTGGCGCACGAGCTCCACTCGCCGATTGTGTGTGCGGCCTGCCTCCGTGGCATTGGATTCCAGCGGTTTGCTGTCACCGAATCCTTGAGCACTGAGGTTCGACGCATCCACGCCGCGCCCGGTGAGCGCGGCAAGCACGGCATCGGCGCGTTGCTGCGACAAAGGCAGATTGTCCTTGCTGTTGCCCACGTTGTCAGTATGGCCGTCTATTTCCACCTTGAGTTCGGGATGCGCCTTGAGCGCCTTTGCGATCTCCTCCAGCGCCGCGTTCGAGGTGGGCTGCAGAGTGGCCTTCCCTGTGTCGAAGTACAGGTTGTCCATGGTGATGCGGCCGGCACCTGCAAGTGCATGCGCAATCGCGTCGGGGTCGACAGTCACCTGGCCGCTGACCATCGGCTTGCTCTCGACCACTTCCAGCGCGAGCACAGTGCGGTCCAGTAGGTCGGCAGTGCCGGATATGGTGTTGTGGGAGGCGAACAGGTCGACATAGACATCGCCGGCTGGCCTCTTCAATACCGCCGCCAGATAGCGCTGGTCGGAAACACCGTCGAACGGACTCACGTTCTCGAACGGATGGCTTTTCCGATAGTTTCGCCCGAACACCGAGAACGTGCCATCGGTACCACACTGCTCCTTGCCACACTGGAACAGCACGGTAAAACCGGCGCCAGTCAGTGCGTCTTGATAGTTGTGCGCGACTTCCAGTGTGGCGGTGTCCACCGGCATCAAATACGCGATACGGGTGATCTTGCCCTCCACATGCAGCGACTTGTCCCACAACCTGTTCGGTTCGTCGCCGGTATAAGCAAGACCGACGGCGATATCGGTTTCGTCGAATTTCATGACTTTGTAGTCGATGATGGAGGAGCCAGCAAAGCGCGACACCAGCGGGTGATCCTGGCTGCCTTTCATGTCAGCTGCATACGCGAACACGGATGACAGCGCGAGCACCGCGATGGCTGAAACGCAATGAAACACGAATGCTGGTGGACGTTTCATGGAAGATACCTCTGCAAGATGTTTTCGATGGACAGACGCGCCGACCGACCGGCACGCAATGTTTTGATTGATCGAACAGATTCCTGTGGGAACTTCACAATCTGCCCCCGTTTCCACTTTTTCTGCGGGCCCCGGCTTACTCAAATCCGTTGCGGAAAATCCTGTCGCCGAGCAGCCGCGTGATTTTCAACGCATACGTTGAACCCCCATTGGCACCCGTGAGTGCGGCGACCACCGGACGATCACCGTCCAGTAGCAACCGCGGCTGACCGGAAAGGTAGGCACCATTGCTACTTGGCAGGGCGGAGACGATTCCCGACCTCACGCTGCCATTGTCGTACGCGTCGAATACCCCGTTTTGGATAAAACGCGCGACATTCACCGAAGAGCTGCCACCGGTCAGCATCAGTCGATTTTTGGGGTCGATGAGACCGCTGGGCTGCTCGTCTGATTCGCCAACGAAGCCACTGTCCATGAAAAACGATTCGTGACCCGCACTCGGGTTGTATGTGGGATCGAGCTGGAATTGATCGGTCAGGCGCAAGACGCTGGTCTTTCGCAGGTCGTTGCCTCCTGTATCTGTGGCGGCACTGCTGGTGCCGATGAGATAGACCTTTCCTGCTTGGTCAACACGGACGTCGCTAACGTCGTTGTTGAATTTTCCGCCGAGATGGAATGAGTAGGTATACGTGCATGGGTAGGACGTGCTTTGCGCGGAACACGAATCGACCACGCCAGCAGAAGTAAAGCGGACAGTGGCGAAGTTGGTGATCGCGCTAGTGCCAGTGCCGACAGTGGCGGAACCGCCGAGCAGGATCCGGTATTGGCTGTCCACCGCTAGCGCATACGCCGTGGCATCGTTGCCGCCGTTCAGGGGGAACGCAACCATCGCCTGGCCGAAGCTGCCAAAGGAGTTGTCTGTGGTCCCGTTGCCATTCAGGCGCACCAGCCCCATGAGGGTATCAATACGGGTCGGCTCGCTAGCGGCCGCCGTACCAGCAGCCAGAATCTGGCCGGTCGAGGGCAATACGTTGAGCGCGTATACGTGATCGTAAGCGCCGTAACCCTGATAGCCCGGAGTGACATCGTTGTGACCGGTATTGGCGTTGAAGGTCGTATCCACGTTGCCGTACGAATCCAGTCGCACGATATGGTAGCTATAGGTCGATCCGCTCGATGCGGGGAGGAGATGCGAACCCGCCACAACGATCGTATCGGGGCCAGACAATGTGGTCATCGCACCCCAATCGACTTCTGCGTCGTTAAGATCGCGCACGCCATTGATGCCGAAATTCTGAGCAGGGTGCCGTTCGCGAGCACTTTCACCAACCGCACCGTGTAAGAGGGCAACGTGCCGATGCGGATCGCGGCCAGGTACCCGTTGCTCACGGGACTGAATCCGATCAGCACGGGGTAGTCGTTGCTTGCGGCGACGTGCGGAATGGATACCACGCGCACCTGGCCGCCATTGAAACTCGGGTCGGGATCTCCTTCGTGCGCCGCCTGCGCCATGGTCTGGCAGCCCAGCACCAGCGCGAAGAAAAATAGCCCAACCAGCTGATTACGCTTGTTCACGGCGATGTCCCTATTTGCCATTGAGAGTGAAGCCGGCATGCAAGCAAGCCCGGTTCCTACACCTCACACGCAAAAGGGATGCACAACATGACATGGCGAACCAAACAAGTTCCCGGCGCCATACCGCGCATGCCTCACGACTCGCTCGTCGACGCAAATAGATTGCTGAATGGATCAGGAGGAAATCGCATCCCCAACTCCCGGTTGCCGAGCTTGGAGATGAAGTAAGGCGCCTATTGGGCGGAAAAGGAGTGATCCACTTTTCAACACGCCCGCCGCACAAACCGTTTCATCGCCTGGATCGAAAGGGAACCTGGTTCGGCGCGCAGCACCTGCGAAGATCGAGCGACCCCAAAAACAGCCGGTCACTGCGGAAGGTGCACTCCCACCCGTGCTGCGCCATCTTTTCCAGCCGCGGCTTCGAAACAGCGGCGCTATTCCGGCTCGCGGAACCTGCCCGATGGAACACCGTAGTACCCGAAACCTGGTCCCTTGCTCTGCATCAGTTGCAGGTGCACGTCGTAAGAGCGCCCGCTGTCGGACTGGCCACCGATATCCAGGTCCGCCGCGCTCGTCGTGCTCGTGCCGTAGCCCTTGCTGTAGCCGATTCCCGTGGTGACGCTGCCATGCACCTTGGGCGCGTGCGCGCGTTCGTCCGCCGCGCTGTCCTGCGCATCGACGATGGCGTTGTCCGAGGTGCCCGCTGGCGCTACCGCGTCGAGTGGCGGCGTCGGCACCTGCAACTGCAGAGGAGGCGCGGTCTGCGCGGTAGCCGTCGGCGGCGACTGCGCGGCCGCGATGCTCGCGCACAGACACAGCGCGCTTGAAACGAGTGCAACGGTGCGTGGTACAGCCAGGATATTCATGATCGACTCCTGCGTCGGCAGCGGACCAGCGATGCATGCCGGCAATGCCGCTATTGGACGCATGACACCGTGCAGGGTTCAAGCAGGAATCGTGGATGTACATTTTGGGTGTGGGTTGCGGTTCAGGCGTAGTGCGGATCTCGCCCCACGCGGCAGTATGTTGGTCAGGTGCAATTTCCACTCGCCGTCAGACCTGTTCAATGCGGACGATTGAAAACACCCGCCACCATTTCAGACGAGCATGCCGCAGCGACGATTTCGCAGCGATCGTGGCATTCCTTGGCATGATTCGGCGTTTCCTGGAACGAAGCCGCCTTACCCGGCTTCCCATCGCTTTGGAGACCTGACCATGAAGTCGTCACGCCACTCGCTATCGCTGCGTCCTCTCGCCGCTTGCCTCGCGCTCGTATTCGGCGCACCCGAGGCCGGCGCGGTTCCACCGCACACGGCGGTCATGGTTCAGAACTGTCTCGATCACGGCACCGGAAGCCTGCGCCAGGCCGTCATCGACAACATCACCAGCGCGCCAATCGACCTCACACAGCTGGCTTGCAGCTCCATCACGCTCACCACCGGCAGCATCGACGTTAACCGTGCACTGCTGATTCAAGGACCCGGCCCCGATGCGCTCACGATCGACGGCGCCGGGCTCGACCGGGTCTTCAGGCAGCTCTCGACGCAAACGCTCGCGCTATACGGCATGACCATCCAGAACGGCTTCGCCGATGCCTTCGGCGGTGGTTGCGTCTACTCGGCTGGCTCGCTGCAGCTCAACGAAACGAGGGTCCGCGGATGCCATGTTTCCGACATCGCCAGTACCGTGACGACCAAGGGTGGCGGTGTGCTCGTACACAATACCTTCTCTGCGGTTCACAGCTCGATCGTCGACAATGAAAACTACTCCGCGCTTGGCAAGGCGTACGGCGGCGGCGCGTTCGTGCAGGGAGCTGCGATCCTTGACCACAGCACGATCAGCGGCAACGTCCTCTCCAAGGCTTCGGACAACATCGGGTCAGCCGGCGGCATCGAAGTCTACGGCGCGCTGAACATGATGTATTCGACCATCGCCAACAACAGCGCCCAGGGCAGCCCCGGACACATGGCCGGCATCGGCGGCCTTCGCGTAATGGGTGTCGCGACGATCACGCAATCGACGATCTCCGGCAACCACACCGACGGCGGCGTGGGCGGCGTCTACCTGTTCGAGCATCCGGGCACGCCGCACATCATCATCGACAGCACCATCTCCGGCAATTCCGCGTACGGCATCGGCGGCATCCGCATCCTCGGTCCATCGATGATCAAGAACTCCACGATCGCCTTCAACGCGGAATACGGATCGACCGGCGGCGCCGGTTTGTATGTTTCTTTCGGCAATACCGACATCGAAAGCACGATCATCGCCGCCAACACGAGCGCCGGCGGCACTGCCCAGAACGTCGGGGTCAACATCACGGCCTCGCTCTCCGGCGCGAACAATCTGATCGGGTCGTCGCCGATGGTGACGCTGCCGCCCGGCACGATAGGCGGCGATCCGTTGCTGTTGCCACTGGCCAACAACGGCGGCCCGACAAAGACGCATGCGCTGCGACCGGGCAGTCCCGCAGAGAACGCCGGCAACGCGACCAGTGGCGCGTCGGCCGACCAGCGCGGCGCGGGTTATCCGCGCGTCGTGGGAACTGCCGCCGACATCGGTGCGTTTGAGGGCATCGACACGGATACTATTTTCGACAACGGGTTCGATTGACGCGGCAGCGCGCACGCCATGGGGCCTGCGATCGCCGTTCGTTCTCCCCCGTTGGGATTTTTCCTGCCAGATTGCGGAACCGCACGTATGGCGGGCTAAAGCCCGCCGTCTTCACGCAGTGGAAAAATCAAGGTGGCCAACCCACTCCTTTGCCTGGGGATGGCGGGCTAAAGCGCGCCCTACCTCCAAGACTTCCCGTAGCGGATGGCAGTCGATCCCCTCGAACGGCGTTACTCGGAACATGTCATCACTCTGGGGAACGGTCATGAAAAGCGTTGTTCGCGGTCCTGGTCTGATCATCGGGCTCGTCGTGGCTCCGATGAGCCATGCGACGCGCTACGACATATTCAGAGTCGGCGCTGACGCTGCCTGTACACACACGACGATTCAGGCAGCCATCGACGCGGCCGCCGCCAGTCCTGACGAGGACTACGTCTGGATCGCATCCAATCAGAGCTACAGCGGCCAGCACGTCACCATCCATGACCAGGACGTGGACGTCAAAGGCGGCTTCGCCAGTTGCAGTGACAACGCTCCCGCGAACGCGAACGCGATGACGACCGTCAGCGGAAGCGGCAACGGCAAACGCGCGGTAGTTTCGGTCACCGGCACGGGCCACGTGTCCCTGTCGAATCTGTGGATCCGCGATGCCGATCGCCGCGGCAACACCGCCATCGGCAACGACGGCTCCGGCGGCGGCATCGACTTCGATGGCGCCGGCAGCCTGCAGCTCACGCACACGACCGTTTCTCTCAACAAGGCGGACTATGGCGCGGGCATCAATTTTCACGGCAGCGGGAACGCCGAGCTGCGCATCAGCCACGACACACTGATCCTCAGCAACACAGCAGGCGCCTCCGGTGGCGGCATCCGCGTCGAAGGTAGCGCGCGCCTGTTCGTGCTGGAGCCGCAAACGTTGATCGCGTTCAACTCGACCGACGGAAAGGGCGGCGGCATCGAGGTCCTGTCGCCCGCGCGTGCCGATATCGGATCGCCGGGTTACAACGGCGGCGCGGTCCTGCAATTCAATGATGCCGACTACGGCGGCGGGATCGCGGTGAATACCAATACCGACAGTGATGTATTCGTCCGCCTTTTTTCGACCGACGCGCACAACCCCGTGCAGATTTCCAACAATACGGCGCGTTCCACCGGCGGCGGCATCTGGATGAACTCTTATTCAGCTCTGATAGGCGGCTTCGGCCACACGTGGCTGTGCGCGCAGGACTTCCGCATCAACGACAACATCGCTCAGAATGGCGCCGCGATCTACTCCGATCTCGACACGAGCGCGGATGGTTTTTCGACAGGCGGCGACGTACTACTGAATCGCACAGCCGCATTCAATGACTCTTGTCAGACCCCCGAACCGGTGGAGGCTCTCGGCGCCGTCGCCTGCGCCGCCGATGTTCCCTACAACGAGTTGGCATACAACGTCGCCGAAGATTCGGCAGGCGCTCCCAGCGGTGCGATAATTCTTCTGCAGACGGACTCGGATTTGTCGGCAATACGGTTTCGCATGCACCACAATATCGCGCGCAATCTGATTCGATCGGTGGCGAATGATGATGACTTCGGATGGAACCTTACGGAGTTGTCGCGATGCCTGTTCACCGACAACCAGCTCGCGGCGAGTGCGATTCTGCAAATCCCTGACCGTGGCAACATTGCCATCGACGAATGCACGTTCGCACGCAACTCAATCGCAAGCGGCACCGCGGTGGAAGTCAATGGCAGCACCGACACCACCATCACCCGCTCGATCTTCGATCAACCCGGCATACCGATCCTGCAAAGCGCAGGCTTGAATCACGTGACGGCGAGCGAGGTGATGTCGCAGAGCCTGACGACCTTGCCGCCTTCGACGAGCAACGTGCAGGCCACGCCATCGTTCGTCGACCCGGAACATGGCAACTATCACCTGCGCCGCGACTCGCCCGGCATCGACTACGCCTCGGACAGCGGGCACTTCACGGATCTTGACGGGCATACGCGCAATGTCGATCTGCCCAACGCGAATACGTTCGGCAGTCAAGATCTCGGCGCGCTCGAGACGCAATTCGGATGCCACGTCGCCGACTCGATTTTCTGCAGCGGGTTCGAGCCGGAATGAACGTAGGGCGGGCCTAAGCCCGCCGCATCACGCGGTGGAGATGGCGGGCTGTAGCCCGCCCAACGCTGGATGGAGACGGATGGCGGGCTTTCATGACTATTGATCCGGCCATGTGAAGTTTGAATTTTCATGCAGCGTATTTCACGTGCGGATCTTGAAAATAGCGTTTGATGCGTTCGGGCGATCGCTCCAGAGCTTGCATATGTTCGGTGGCGACCGCTTTGAGCTTCGCCTTTGTGCGTGCCGGCACCTTCGAGCCAATCGCTTGCTTGAGATCAGCGTTGAGTCGTTCCTCCGGATTCAATTCCGGACTGTAACTGGGTAGATAGAACAGTTCGATCCGCTTCTTGCGTTTGGCCACCCATGCCTTGACCGGTTTGCTGTGATGCACACGCAGGTTGTCCAGGATCAGGAACACCTTGCGCCGAGTGTCTTTGATCAGTGCACCCAGGAACTCGATCAGGCGATCGGAGTTGAAGGCGTCGTCGATGA
>JBDSFA010000209.1:0-12381 GCA_039919785.1 Dokdonella sp.
GCTCTGGATCGGCACGCTCGAGCGCGGCGTGATCAAGGTGGATCCGGATGGCACGCCGTTTCGCTACTTGACCGACCACGATCCGCAGCGCGAACAGACGGCTTCGAATTATATTCGCTCGACCTTCGAGGATCGTGTCGGACGACTGTGGATCGGCACCCGCGGCGATGGCTTGAAGCGCTATGACACACAGCGCAATCAATTCGAGTACTACGGCGCAATACTTTCGAAAGCCGCGCAAATCGGCGATCAAGTCGTCGTCGTATCGGCACTTGCCAATGCCGGCGAGGACAAACTCTGGCTCGCGACCAATCATGGTGTCGCGCTGTTCGATCCCGCGCGACGCAGCGCGACATTTCTGCCACAGGATCCATCAGCCGCACACGGCCTCGCGGACAGCGATATCCGCAGCCTGCTGCGTGCCAGCAACGGCACCCTCTGGCTTGGCACCGCGCACGAAGGGCTCGTCCAGCACGATCCGGCCGCCAACACCTGGCATACCTATCGCCATGACGCGGCACCCGGCGCCAGCGGTGGTCTCAGCGATGATCGCGTGCTCGCTCTGCATGAGGACCAGGAAGGCCGCATCTGGGCCGGCAACCGTACCGGCCTCAATCTGGTCGACCCCGTGCAACACAGCGTGCGAGTGTTCCGCAACGATCCGGACGATGTGCATTCACTCAGCGAAAACGTGGTTCGTTCGCTGCATGCATCGGCTGACGGCACGTTGTGGATCGGCACGCAAGGCGGGCTCAATCGCCTCGATTCGCTCGATGCAGAGCACGCGCGTTTCACACGCTGGTTGACGCACGATGGCTTGCCAAGCGGAACCGTGTATGCGATCGCCGACGACCGCATGGGCCGCCTGTGGTTGAGCACGAACCGCGGCATTGCCACCTTCGATCGCGCGACCGAAACCTTCCATCCGTTCACGCTTGCTGACGGCCTGCAGGGCATGGAGTACAACAGCGGCGCCAGCGCGCTGCTCGAAAGCGGCGACCTCGTGTTCGGCGGAGTGAACGGTCTCAACTTGTTTTCCCCGCAGGCGATCGTCGGCAGCCGCTTCCCGGCACCGGTCGTATTTACCAGCGTGCACGTCGGCAACGGTGAGCGCAGCATCCTGCAAGGCGACAATGAGCTGAACATGGCCATGGCGGACCACGTGATTCGCTTCGAGTTCGCCGCGCTCGACTTCACCGCACCCGAGCGCAACCGCTTCGCCTACCAGCTCGAAGGCTTCGACGACCACTGGATCGAAGCCGATACGCGACGCGATGCCACTTATACGAACCTCGATGCCGGTCGCTATACCTTCAAGGTGCGCGGCAGCAACCACGACGGCTTCTGGAACGAAGGCGTCGCGGCGATCGACCTGCGCGTGACGCCGCCATGGTGGCAAAGCGGGCTTGCCAAATCCCTCTACCTGCTGTTTGCCGCGCTTGTGCTCCTGCTGTGGTGGCGCGCGTATCGAATGCAGCGCAGCGCGGAGCGCACTCACCATCACGACCTGCGCGAGCGCGAAGACCGGCTGCGCCTTGCGCTGTGGGGCTCGGGCGACGATTTCTGGGACTGGAACATCCTGCGCGGCGAGTTTGTGGTGACCGGTTCCAGTGACTTGTTCAAGGGCGTTTCGAAGCAGCCCGTGATCTATCCCTACGACTGGTTCCGTGAGCATCTGCATCCAGATGACCGCGCTGCGGTCGAGCGGCGCCTCGAGCAGCACTTCAACCGCGCCACTGCAACGTTCGAGTCGGAACATCGCCTGCGCAACCGCAACGGCGACTGGGTTTGGTCGCTCGCGCGCGGCAAGATCGTCGAGCACGACGAAGACGGTCAGCCACGCCGCATGTGCGGCACCGCACGCGACGTCACCGCGGAACGCGAGGCGGAACACGATCGGCGAATCGCGCAGGAAGTCATCCGCAGCATGTCCGAAGCAGTAGCGGTGACCGATCTGGAATTCCGCTTCCTCAGCGTCAACCCAGCCTTCACCAAGATCGCCGGCTGGCGCAACGACGAAGTGACCGGACGCTCGGCCGAGCTGCTCAACTGCGCGCAGCATCCGACGGAGCACTACATGGCCTTGCGCGACGCGCTTACGCGCGGCGGTCATTGGCGCGGAGAATTGTGGCAGCGACGCAAGGACGGTGACGAATTCCTCAGCTGGTCGGAAATTTCCGAAGTCCGCGACGCCAACGGCGTGCGCACGCATTTCGTCAGCGTGATCTCGGACATCACCGATCGCAAGCGGACCGAGCAGGAACTGCGTTACCTGGCCAACTACGACGCGCTGACGGGCTTGCCCAATCGCACGCTGCTCAGCGAACGCATCGGCCATGCAATCATCCGCGCGCGCCGTGGCGGGCGGCGCGTCGCCGTGCTGTTCCTCGATCTGGATCGCTTCAAGCACGTCAACGACTCAATGGGCCATGCAGCCGGCGATCGCATGCTGAAAGCTGCTGGCAGCCGCCTGCGCCAAGTCGTGCGCGAGGGGGATTCCGTCGCACGCCTTGGCGGCGACGAGTTCACCGTGGTGCTCGAGGATATCTCCGGCAGCATCGATGCGGAGCGCATTGCAGAAAAAATTATCGCCGCATTCGAGGAGCCACTGGAGCTGGACACCGGGCAGGAAGTCGTGATTTCGCCGTCAATCGGGATCAGTCTGTATCCGGACCACGGCCAGGTACCGACCGATCTGCTGAAATTCGCCGACACCGCGATGTATCAGGCCAAGGACCACGGCCGCAAGACCTACATGGTCTACACCGAGGCGATGGATGCGGCCGCGCGCTTGCGCGCGACCACCGTCGCCGCCTTGCGCAAGGCGCTGGAGCGCAATGAATTCTCGCTCGTCTACCAGCCCAAGCAGTCCCTGCTCGACGAACGCATCACGGGGGTCGAGGCGCTGTTGCGCTGGCGCAGCCGCGATCTGGGCAACGTCTCGCCCGGCGTGTTCATCCCGATCGCCGAGGAAACCGGCCTGATCATCGAGATCGGCGATTGGGTGGTGGCGCAAGCCTGCGCCCAGCTTGCGCAATGGCGCGATGCCGGCGTCCACGACATCAGCATGTCGATCAACGTGTCTGTCGCGCAGCTGTTGCGTGGCGATCTGATCCAGCGCCTGTGCGATGTCCTCGCCGCGCACGACATTGCACCGAACCTTATCGAACTGGAGCTGACCGAAAGCATGGTCATGGCCAATGCCGAGCAGTCGATCACGACCTTGCGCCAGCTCAAGGCAATCGGGGTGACCCTTGCGATTGACGACTTCGGCACCGGCTACTCGTCGCTGAGTTACCTCAAGCGCCTGCCGATCGACACGCTGAAGATCGACAAGGAATTCGTCGGCGACCTCACCACCGATCCGGACGACGAGGCGATCACGGCGACCGTGATCACGATGGCGCATACGCTCGGACTCAATGTCGTCGCCGAAGGCGTCGAGCGGCTGGAGCAGGTGGAATACCTGCGCGAGCAGGATTGCGACGAGATCCAGGGGCACTGGCTATCGCTGCCGCTACCGCCGGAACAGTGCCTGGCCTTCCTGCGCGAGCGCGCCGATCAGCGCCAGATACTGCTTGGCGCGCAGGAATGAGGCCGGCACGCGCGCTTGGCGCAGACGTCGACGCCGTCCCTGTCATGCATGCGCGATTCCCGCTATATTCCGGCCATGTCCGCACATGAACAGAGCCTGCAGGCGATTGGGGAGCGACTCGATCGACTGGTCGAATTGTGTCGAACGCTGCAGGACGAGAATCGCAGCCTGCGCCACAGCCAGGAACAACTCGCCGGCGAACGCGCGCAATTGCTCGCACGCAATGAGCAGGCGCGCTCGCGCGTGGAGGCGATGATCATGCGCCTGAAGTCACTGGAGCAAAACAGCGCATGAGCTTGATGTGGGCGGGATACCCGGCATGAGCGCGAGCGAACCGGTTGCCATCAACATCCTCGATCGGGAGGTGCTGATCGCCTGCACCCCCGAAGAACGCCCGAGCCTGCTTGAGGCTGCGCGATATCTCGACGCGAAGATGCGCGAGATGCGCAACAACGCACGCTCGGCAACACTCGATCGCATCGCGATTCTCGCCGCGCTGAACATCAGCCATGAGCTGCTCAACGAACGTCGACGGGAATCCATCGACGACGTGCAGTTGGCAGAGAAACTGCAAGCATTGAACGCAAAGCTTGAACGCGCATTGCCCGGATCACTACAATAGCGACAGGCGTCCTCTGCGGTGCCCGGCAGCGCACTCTTACATATTGCCTTGTTCCTATTGACGACCCGGGATTGCGAAACGAATACCTGTGTGCATGTCCGCCCCGTGCGGAAAGCCTGACGGTACCGCCAGCCCTCCCACCTGATCCCTTTTGGATCAAGGTCGTTCGATGCGCACCGACACCTGCGGAGGGCGTCTTTTTGTTGACGCCATCTCCGCACGCTGCAGATCTCCGTCTGAAGAATCACCGATGAATCCCGAAGCCTCCGTGCGCAACGCCCTGCGCTCGCAACTGCGCACGCGCCGCGCTGCGCTGACACCGGGTGAACGCATCGTGGCGTCGCAGGCACTCGTCGGTTCGATCGAGCAGATACCCCAATTCCTCACCGACAAACGTATCGGTGGTTACTGGGCCGTTGCAGGCGAATTGCCGCTGGCTGGCCTGATCCAGGGCTTGCGTGCGCGCAGCCAGAGCTATCACTTGCCCGTCGTCGGCAATGACCGGCATCTGAAATTCGCGGCGTGGCAACCGGGTGGCGCGATCGACGCGAATCGTTATGGCATACCGGAACCGGTGTGTGCTGCGAGCGACCTGATTGCACCGGACCAGTTGGATGTTGTACTGCTGCCTCTGCTCGGTTTTGATCGCAGCGGTCACCGCCTCGGTTTTGGCGGCGGCTACTACGATCGCAGTTTCGGGTTCCTGCGCGAACGCAGCGCGATCGGCAAGCCGGTGCTCGTCGGCATCGGCTATGCATCGCAGGAAATACCCGCCATCGAGGCGATGCCGTGGGATGTGCGGCTCGACTACATTGCGACGGAACAGGAATTGATCGAGTGCGCGCCGACGTCGACCTGAAGAAGGAGCCGGCCGCGACCTTGGCTTTGCAGGCGTGGCTTCAGCCGCGATACCTTTGCGCGATTCCTGCGTGAGCCCCTGTTAAAGTTCGCCGCTATCGGCAAGACAACGGCTGTCCCGCATGCACTATTGGCTGATGAAATCGGAGCCCGACGCGTTTTCGATCGACGATCTCGCGCGCGTGAAAACCGAACCATGGAGCGGCGTGCGCAATTACCAGGCGCGCAATTTCATGCGCGATGGCATGAGCGTCGGCGATGGTGTGCTGTTCTACCACTCCAGCTGCCCCGAGCCCGGCATCGTCGGCATCGCCCAAGTGGCCACCATCGCGTATCCCGACCCTACCCAGTTCCAGCGCGAGAGTCCGTACTTCGATGCGGCCAGTTCAGCAGAGAATCCACGCTGGATGCTGGTCGACGTGTCTTTCCAGCGCAAATTCGCACGCACGGTCACGTTGGAGGAGATGAAGGCCCAGCCGCGTCTCGATGAATTCATCCTGCTACGGCGCGGAAACCGCCTGTCGATTCTGCCGGTGACGAAACCGCAGTGGGATTTCATCCTCGGGCTGGAAGAGAAGCTATGACGCGTTCCCAGGCCGATGTGCCTGCACGCATGATCTGGAGTATGGAATGACCAAAGACGAAGAGAAACGGCTGGCTGGCCGCGCTGCACTTCGCTATGTGGAAGACGGCATGATCGTCGGCGTGGGCACCGGTTCGACCGTCGCACATTTCATTGATGCGCTGGCCGAACGGAAATACGCGATTGAGGGCGCGGTCTCGAGTTCGGAGCAATCCACCCTGCAGCTGCAACGGCATGGCATCCGCGTGCTCGATCTCAACAGTGCTGGCGATCTGCCCCTGTACGTCGATGGCGCCGACGAATGCGATCGCAACCGTTGCCTGATCAAGGGCGGTGGCGCGGCGCTGACCCGCGAGAAGATTGTTGCCGCCGCATCGAAAATCTTCGTCTGCATCATCGACGCAGGCAAACGCGTTGATGTGCTTGGCCGCTTTCCGCTTCCGGTCGAGGTGATTCCGATGGCGCGCAGCTACGTCGCGCGTGAAATCGTCAAGCGCGGCGGCCAGCCGATATGGCGCGATGGCATCGTCACCGACAACGGCAACTGGATCCTGGACGTTCATCGCCTCGCGATTGCAGCGCCCGCCGAGCTCGAATGCGACCTCAACCAGATTGCCGGCGTGGTGACGGTCGGCCTCTTCGCGCAGCGCCGCGCCGACATCGTGTTGATTGGCGCCGAGGAAATGGCTTGACCGGTCGATGCTGGGCAATTCATTGTCGGTACACCCTCATGCCGATGTCCGTTTCCGCCCGGAATTCTCGTAATACTGGGGACGGACGGGTTTGATTGGCCGAGCGAGCTCTGGAGGAACGATGAACTGTGCCGATGAATTGATCTCTGGCAGTCACCTGCGCCGCACCGCACTCGCTGCGGCGGTTGTCGCGCTGTCGCTGGCCTGTCCAACGCACGTCGATGCCGCTGCCACAACGACCGATCCTTCGTGGCTGCGCATGCGCGCCGATCCAGCGCGACGCATCTTTTCAAGTCTGCCGGAACCCCGTTCCACGCCGCGCACGACGGCGCCCGCGGCAATCACACAGGTCGAGAACTGTAACGACGAAGGGAGCGGCAGCCTGCGTCAGACGATCAAGGATGCCAGTGATGGCGACACGATCGATCTGACGAAGCTGAGCTGCGCAACGATCACACTGGAAACCGGCGCGATCAAGATTCCGGTCGACAGCCTGACCTTGCTCGGACCTGGCCGCTCGAAGCTCGCGATCGATGGCAACCAGCGCGACCGCGTCTTCTTTCATCCGCACGGTGGCACCGTGACCTTGAGCGCATTGACGGTCCGACACGGCCGCGACCGAGCCACGGGCTTTCACGTTGCCGGCGGCGGCTGCATCGCATCTGCGGGGTATCTGACCCTCGATGGGACAACGGTAAGCGCTTGCTACGCGGGTGGTGAGGGTTCCTATGGTGGGGGGATCTATGCCTATTCGTTGACGATGTTGAACAGCACGCTGTCTGACAACGTCGCCAAGGGCGTGCATGAAGACGCCGGTACCGCAGCGTTCGGCGGTGGCGCATTCGTCTATGCCATGGACTTGCAGGACAGCACGGTGTCCGGCAATCGCGCCGTGCACGAGGTTCGGGTCGGGCGAAGCACGTATGACATCGGCGGCGCCCTGGTTACGGTGGTGGGTGGGTCGATACGCAATTCGACCATCAACGCCAACTACAGCCAGCAGCGCGGCGGCGGCATTGCCGCGTTCAATCCGATTTTCGTTTCCAATAGCACGCTGTCGGGAAACGTCGCCGCGGGTTACATAGGCGGCGCACTTTTCATGCGCTGGCCATCGACGGTGGATCTGGACAACAGCACGATCACCAACAACCACGCAGAGGGTGGTGGTGGCGGGATCTGGATCGGTATCGTGGGATCAACGATGCGAAGCAGTATCGTCGCCGGCAACAGTTCTGGCGCCGGTCATTTTGCGAACCTCGACTCGAACGTGACGCCCAACATCGACGGCGGTCACAACATTGTCGGCGTCAGCAATCCCGGCATCACACTGCCACCTGACACGCTCACTGCAGCGCCATTGCTGGGCCAGCTCGCGAGCAATGGTGGTCCGACACTCACGCATGCACCGCTGCGCGGAAGCCCGGCCATTGATGCGGGCGAAAATTCGTCGGGTTCCGCATTCGATCAGCGCGGCAGTGGCTATCCGCGTTCGTATGGCGTATCGACGGATATCGGCGCGTTCGAGGTACAGGCGCCCCAGGTTGCCAAGCCCGTACCGGCGATGTCAGCGCCGTTGAGCGCATTGTGTGCGTTTCTGCTCGGTGCGCTCGGGTTGAGGCGCGCGGGTGATGCACGCCAACGGCAGACGCTGCGAGCGACCGCCGCGCGGCGTGCTGTCAAACCTGCAGCCGCTCGTTAGAGCGTCCCCTCGCCACGGGGCGCTAATTTCGGCGTGCTGGCGTCATCTGCACGATTCACGTGTAGAACGAGGCACGTGGCATTGGCAGGCTTGCCGCTGCACTCGGCTGCATCGGCGGTCCCTGGGCACCCGCCCCCACTCTGCATCCACGATGGCGCTACGGAAACCAGGCGCCCGATCGTTCGCGCGCGCGGCCCGGACGAGCGACGGCACGGCAATTGCAGTGATCGGTGAACGCGTCGCGGCGAAGCCGAGCTGACGCCGTGGCTGGACGCGTTGGTCCCGCGCAATGCATTGTTCCGACTCGTCCGACACACAGCGAAGGCCACTGCATGACCCGACCAGAGCTCTTCGACCTCAGTGGAAGGACAGCACTCATCACGGGCGGATCGCGCGGCCTTGGCCTGCAGATCGCACATGCGCTGGGCAGCTACGGCGCGCGCCTGCTGATTTCCGCGCGCAAGGCCGACGAGCTGCAGGCTGCCAAGCTGCAGCTCGAAACAGCGGGGATCCACGCGGACTAGCTGGCAAGAACCGGAAATCATCAGGGGAAGGCGAAACATGAACATTTGCAATCTGCGCCGGCAATCGCTGGCCCTGGCTATCCTGGCTGCGATCGTCGCCACGGGCTTCGCGTCGGCTCGAGCAGAGGTCGCGCCGACAGCGGGCGAGCACGGCAGCGCAAACAGCAACCCCGACCCAAACCGCGCCACCACACTCAGTGGCATCCAGGTCAACGCACAGAAGCGCGTGGAATTCCTGCAGGATGTCCCGGTGACGATGACAACCTTGAACCAGCAGGCGCTCAAGGATGCGGCCGTTCACGACATCAAGGACCTCCAAGTGCTGGTGCCGGACCTGAGCGTGACCAGCACAGGTTCGGAAACGCAGACCACCGCGCGCATTCGCAGCGTCGGCACCGTCGGCGACAACCCGGGACTGGAATCCTCGGTCGGCGTCGTGATCGATGGCGTCGCGCGTCCGCGCACCGGCGTCGCGTTCGGCGATCTCGGCGAAATCCAGCAAATCGAAGTACTCAAGGGCCCGCAAGGAACGGTCTTCGGCAAGAACACCTCGGCCGGCATCATCAACGTGACGACACGACGCCCCTCGTTCAACGAAGAAGGCTACGCCGACTTCACCGTCGGCAACTACGGCGCGCTCGGCGTCGACGCCGCTTACAGCAACAAGCTCGGCGACAATGCTGCATTCCGCGTGTATGCGGTCGATCGCGAGCGATCCGGATTCAACGACGTCAACACCGGCGTCGGGCCGCGCAAGGACCACGACGACGGCGACCAGGATTTCCATTCGCTGCGCGCGCAATTGCTGTTGCAACCGAGCAGCGACCTCGACGTCCTCGTCATCGGCGACTACACACATCGCGAAGAGAACTGCTGCAGCGGCGTCACCACGTTCACCGGCCCGGCCGCACCGATCGTCAATGCGCTCGCCGGCGGCAACGGCGTGATCCCGTTCGCAGATCCATCGCAACGCCTCGCCTACAGCAATCGCACGACCTCGCAGGACGTCGCCGACAAAGGGCTGTCGACCGAGATCAACTGGAATACGCCGTGGTTCGACAATGCCACGCTCACCTCGATCACCAGCCTGCGCCAGTGGGATGGTATCGGCGCCGTGGATATCGACTATAGCGGCGCCGACATCTGGTATCGCGGCTTCGGTCCCGGCGAGAACGACGTGCGCTTTCGCACCTTCAGCCAGGAACTGCGACTCGCCGGTACCGCCGGGCGCTTCGACTGGATGGGCGGCCTGTACTTCGACAACGAACATCTCCAGCGCGATGACGCGATCACGCTGGGCCCGGCCTACGAACCGTACTTGTCGATCGCGCTCCTCAACAATATCGCGGCGGCGTTCCCGCACGGTGTCGTCAATACCACCGGCGCTGCCACATTCCTCTCGCAGGCGGCCGGACTTCCGTTCGGCAGGGGATTGTCGGGCGTCGGCACAAATGATCGCTGGTCGCAGGATGCAAAGAGCGCCGCCGCCTTCAGCAATGTGACTTATCACGCGACCGAAGCGCTCGCGTTGACGGCCGGCGTGCGCTTCACGCACGAGAAGAAGGACGTCGATTCCTTCTACGGCAATCCCAACGGCGGTGCGGCCTGCCACGCCGCGCTCGCAAATCCTGCACTCGTCGGCGCCGCGCTCGCCGCGCGCGGCGTGCCTGCAGCCTATCTGTCGAACATCGTGCCGACGGTGATCGGCTACATGTGCCTGCCCTGGTCCAACCCCCTTTTCGACGGACGTACGACCCGTCAGGATCTGTCCGAAGACGAATGGTCAGGCTCGTTCAAGGTCGCGTATCGCTGGAGCGACACGCTGATGACGTATGCATCGGCGGCGCGCGGCTACAAGGCAGGGGGCTTCAACCTCGATCGCGTGCAGTCGGCCAACGGACTCAGCGGCGGCGCGACCGGCATCACGCCAGTGACCGACACGTCGTTTCCCGGCGAATTCGTGGACAGCTACGAAATCGGCACGAAGACGAGCTGGCAGGACGGCGACCTCCTGCTCAACGCCGCACTGTTTCACGCGCAATACAGCGATTTCCAACTCAACAGCTTCCTCGGCACCAGCTACGTCGTGCGCTCGATTCCGCAGTTGACCACCCAAGGCGTTGACACCGATCTACTCTGGCAAACACGCATTCCGGGCTTGTCGTTGCAAGGCGGCCTGACCTACACCGACGCAAGCTATGGCAACGACCCGCTGCCCGATGCGGCACTCGCACTGCTGCCCGGCAGCCGCTCGAGCTTTGCGCCGACGTGGCAGACAACGGCAGGCATCGCCTACCAATGGAATTTCAGCGCGAACTTGACAGCGCGATTCAATGTTGGCGCGAAGTATACGAGCGCGTACAACACCGGCTCGGATCTCAACCCGCTCAAGGAACAGGATGCGTTCACCTTGGTCAACGCTGGCTTCACGATTGGCGCGCTGAGCAAGCGCTGGAACGTTGAGTTCTGGGGCCGCAATCTCACCAATCGCACATACAGCCAAGTGAGTTTCGATGCGCCGCTACAGACTGGTTCGATCAATGCATTCCTCGGCGCTCCGCGCACATACGGCATGACCTTGCACGTGCAACTCTGAAGCGATGGAATTGGACGCGTCCTGCGCATTCTTCGAAGCTCAGACAAAAGACGCTCCGCAAACTGCGCAGGGTGGTCGACGATCCGGTCCAAAATCGGGGGTACGATTTTATGGCACTTGCTACAGACTCGCATGCCTTAGCCTGGTCGGTCGCAGCCGTTCCGCCAGGCGCCCCTTTTAATGCAAACGTCGCCCTGTTCGCGTCACAATGCACGCGGGTCAGGCACGTTTGTCGTTTGGTAACGGCCAACAGACGCGTGCGCAGGGGCATCAACCACCAACGGTTGCCAATCTATGATCTTGTCGAATTCGAGCGGCAAGCCGTACAAATCGACGAAGTTGTCGTCGCGGTAGGTCGCTTCCTGCCACTCGCCTTCCTTGAGCTTGACGTGGATTTTCTGACCATCGATCGGCAGCTGTTTGTTCATCGCATGCTCCTTGGCGTGATTGCGCGACGACCGTACCCCAGCCCAGCTAACCGTGCCCTGAAGAACGATTTCTTACGTTATCCGGCGATCGGAAAACAACATAGCGTATAGCGTCGGACGTGTGCACAGTCAGGCGCGTTGCGTCTCAACGGGGTCACGGAATCGGGTCTCCAACGCCGAGAGTCGCGACGTGCCGATGCACGACGGCCTTTGAGCGGGGCAGTTTTCCGGTCGGCCTGCAGCGGCGCGCCAACGAAGTCCGGCAAGTGGCACTGCAAAAGCCGAAACGCAAAAGCCCGCCGATGGGCGGGCTTTTGGATGGCTATCGCAAACCTTGAACCGGCTCGCGCAACGCCACGTGGCTATGGCAGCCCCGGATGGATTCGAACCACCGATGCCTGAGTCAGAGTCAGGTGCCTTACCGCTTGGCTACGGGGCTATGCAGCGTAGATTAGCGCTTGGAGTACTGCGTCGCACGACGTGCCTTGTGCAGACCGACCTTCTTGCGCTCGACTTCGCGCGCGTCGCGGGTCATGAAACCGGCCTTGCGCAACGGCGGCTTGAGCGCTTCGTCGTATTCGACCAATGCGCGCGCGATACCGAGGCGGATCGCACCGGCCTGGCCGGTCATGCCGCCGCCTTCAACGGTCGCCAAGACATCGAACTTGTCGTGGTTCTGGGTCAGTTCGAGCGGCTGGCGCACGATCATGCGCGAGGTTTCGCGGCCGAAAAATTCGTCGAGCGGCTTGCCATTGACGACAATCGCGCCACTGCCCTTGCGCAG
>JBDSFA010000450.1:0-5561 GCA_039919785.1 Dokdonella sp.
TCCGGCAAGCGCGACGTCGACGATATCCTGCGCCTGCTGCAGAATCTGCTGAAGATGTTCTGCGCTGCGGAAACTTTCCGCATAGATCTTGTAAATGTCTTCGGTACCGGATGGTCGTGCCGCAAACCATCCGCTGTGCGTCGACACCTTGATACCGCCAATGGGTGCGTCGTTGCCGGGCGCCCTGTCGAGCACGCTGGTGATCTTTTCGCCGGCGAGATCCGCCGTCTTGATTTGCAGTGGAGACAGTTTCGACAATGCCTTTTTTTGCGCGGTATCGGCCTTTGCTTCGCGACGATCCGCGAATACTTCTCCCAGCTCGTCGCACAACGCTCGATAGAGCAGGCCAGGATCGCGGCCGCCCCGTGCAGTGATTTCGGCAGAAAGCAGCGCCGCAGCGATGCCATCCTTGTCGGTCGTCCATACGTTGCCGTCGCGGCGCAGGAACGACGCACCAGCACTCTCTTCGCAACCAAAGCCGAGCGATCCATCGAGCAAGCCATCGGCAAACCATTTGAAGCCGACTGGAACTTCATACAGCCTTCGCCCAAGACGCTTGACCACGCGATCGATCATTGCGCTACTGACCACGGTCTTGCCGACGCCAGCGCTGGCACTCCATTGCGGGCGATGGTGAAACAGGTAGTCGATCGCGACGCTGAGATAGTGGTTCGGGGGCAGCAGACCGACGCTTGGCGCGACAATGCCATGGCGATCATGGTCGGTATCGCAGGCAAACGCGATATCGTAGCGATCCTTGAGTCCGATCAGACGCTGCATCGCGTACGACGATGAAGGATCCATGCGGATCTTGCCGTCCCAGTCGAGCGTCATGAACTTGAATTGCGGATCGACTTCTTCGCTGACCACGTCGAGATTGATCTTGTAGCGTTCCGCAATGCGTGCCCAATAATGCACACCCGCACCACCGAGTGGATCGACACCCATGCGCACGCCCGACGCGCGGATCACGTCGAAGTCGATGATGTTGTCGAGATCGGCGACGTACGCAGCCAGGAAATCATGTTCGCGCGTGGTCGACGCCTTGCACGCACGCTCGAACGAGACCCGTTTGACATCAGTCAAACCCGCAGCGAGCAACGCATTGGCGCGATCCTGGATCCAACCGGTGACGTTCGTATCGGCAGGTCCTCCATTCGGCGGGTTGTACTTGAAGCCGCCATCCGACGGTGGATTGTGCGAAGGCGTGACCACAATACCGTCGGAAAGGCCATTCGTTCGACCACGGTTGTATACGAGAATCGCATGCGAGACTGCTGGCGTCGGCGTGAACTCTCCATGCGTCGCCATGCGCACTTCGACGCCATTCGCAGCAAGCACTTCAAGCGCGCTTTCGAATGCAGGCGCCGACAGTGCATGCGTATCGGTGCCGATGAACAAGGGTCCGTCGATGCCCTGCTTCGCGCGGTATTCGCAGACCGCCTGACTCACCGCGAGGATATGCGCCTCGTTGAAGCTGCCATTGAAGGACGAACCGCGATGGCCCGACGTGCCAAAGGCGACACGCTGCGCGGGATTTGCCGGATCGGGCTTCACGCTGTAATAGGCAGCGACCAATCGAACAACATCGACCAGCGGCGCGTCCGTCGCGGGCTTCCCGGCGAGATCGCTGATCTGCGTACCCATCAGGCGCTCCTCCTTTCGCGATAGCGGCGAATCAACGCATTGGTCGAACTGTCATGCGCGAGTTTGGGTTCACCCGCGTCCGCGAGTTCGGCCGCTGTACGCTGCGCAAGTTGCTTGCCGAGCTCGACGCCCCATTGGTCGAACGAATCGATCGCCCAGATCGTGCTCTGCACGAATACGCTGTGCTCGTACAACGCTACCAGCGCGCCGAGCGCATTCGGGGTCAACTCCTCGACCAGGATCGTGTGGCTCGGTCGATTGCCCTCGAACACGCGATGTGGCACGAGCTGTTCCGGCGTGCCTTCGGCGCGCACCTGCGCGTCAGTCTTGCCGAATGCGAGCGCCTCGCTCTGCGCAAACAGATTCGCCATCAGCAGATCATGCTGATCGCCGAGTACATTCCGGGTCTTGCAGAATCCGATGAAATCGCACGGAATCAGGCGCGTGCCCTGGTGGATCAATTGATAGAAGGAGTGCTGACCATTGGTACCTGGCTCACCCCAGTAGATCGGTCCTGTCTGGTAGTCGACATGCGCGCCGTCGAGCGTTACGTGCTTGCCATTGCTCTCCATCGTGAGCTGTTGCAGGTAGGCGGGGAAGCGCTTCAGATATTGCTCGTACGGCAACACCGCAACCGTCGCAGCATCGAGAAAATTCGTGTTCCAGACCGCGATCAGCCCCATCAACACGGGCAGGTTCTGGTCGAACGGCGCGCTGCGGAAATGCTCATCCATCGCATGGAAGCCGTCGAGCATCGCGCGAAAGTCGTCGGCGCCAATTGCGAGCATCGTCGACAGGCCGATCGCCGAATCCATCGAGTAGCGACCGCCGACCCAGTCCCAGAAACCGAACATGTTCGCGGCATCGATACCGAACTTTGTCACGCCTGCGGTGTTGGTCGATACCGCCACGAAATGCCTGGCGACAGCGGCTTCATCGCCGCCCAATCCACGCACGGACCAGTCACGTGCCGCATGCGCGTTGGTCAGCGTCTCCAGGGTCGTGAATGTCTTCGAGCAAATCACGAACAGCGTTTCAGCGGGATCAAGGTCGCGTGTTGCTTCGACGAAATCGGTGCCATCGACATTCGATACGAAGCGAAACGTCATGTCGCGACGACTGTGATGACGCAAGGCCTCGTAGGCCATGACCGGACCGAGGTCGGAGCCGCCGATACCGATATTGATCACGTTGCGGACACGCTTTCCACTGTGACCGAGCCAGGCGCCGCTGCGCACGCGTTCGGAAAATTCCGCCATGCGATCAAGCACGGCGTGGACTTCAGGAATGACATCCTTGCCATCTACAACGATCGTTGCACTCGCTGGCGCACGTAACGCGACATGCAGCGCCGAACGGTCTTCTGTCGTATTGATGCGGTCGCCACGGAACATCGCATCGCGCCGCTCGCGCACGCCGCGCGAGCTGGCGAGATCCTGCAGCAGGTGCAGAGTTTCTTCCGTCACGCGCTGCTTGGAATAGTCCAGATAGAGGCCGGCGCTTTCGGCCGTGAGACGATCACCACGGCCAGGGTCCGCAGCAAACAATTCACGCAAATGGAGTGAACGCGCATCGATCGCATGCCGCTTCAACGCCTGCCATTGCGGCGTCGACGTCAATGACGGCGTGGGAACAGTCTTGTCGGCGACAGCCATGCTTGCGTCTTCCTATACGGCAGCGAGCGCGCTGCTTTTCTCGGCAATACGACGTAGCAGCTCCTGCCACGATTTGACGAACGACGCCGCGCCATCGCGCTGAAGCTGCTCGGCCAAGGCATCGACATCGATGCCCGCAGCCGCGAACTGCGCGAGGGTTGCTTCCGCATCCGCCCCAGCGGCATCCATCACACCATTGAGGTGGCCGTGATCGGAAAATGCGACCAGCGTTTTCTCCGGGATCGTGTCGATCGTGTCTGGCGCTGCCAGCGCCTCGACATACAAGGTATCGCGGGCGCTCGGATCCTTGACGCTCGTACTGGCCCAGAGCAAGCGTTGCGGCAACGCGCCGGCATCGGCCAGTTTCTTCCAGCGCGGCGACGCAAGCAGCTCTCGGTAGGCCTTGTAGGTGCGCTGCGCGATTGCGATACCGAGGCGATTGCGCAAAGCCGGCGGGGCCTTGTCCATGACCGCCTTGTCCCAGCGGCTGATGAACACCGACGCCACCGAAACGACCTTCGGATTGCGCCGCGCTTCGATGCGTCGTTCGATGCCACGCAGGTACGCGTTCGCGGCTGCAATGTATTGTTCACGCGAGAACAGCAGGGTCACATTGATCGGCACGCCATTGAAGATCGACTCCTCGATCGCCGGCACGCCTGCGGGAGTTCCCGGGATCTTCACAAACAGATTTTCGCGGTCGGCTTGCGCATGGATCTGCGCTGCCGCATCGATGCTGCCCTGCGTATCGGCCGCCAGCAGCGGCGATACCTCCATCGAAACCCAGCCATCGAGACCGTGGGTCGCATCAAACACCGGACGAAACAGATCGGCTGCACGGCGCAGGTCTTCCAGCGCCAGCTCCATGAACAAGGATTCACCAGACTTTCCCGCCTGGACCTTTTCCCGTATGCCGGCGTCGTAGGTCGCGCCGCCGCCGATCGCCTCGTCGAAAATCGTCGGGTTCGAGGTAAGACCGGTCACCGAGAATTCGTCGATGTAGCGACGCAACGTGCCGTTGTCGAGGATTGTGCGCGTGATGTTGTCAAGCCAGAGACTCTGGCCGAGTTGGTGCAGCTGCTGGGTGGTTTTCATGCGTGCTCCTGGGTCGCCGCTGCAGACGCGGCGACAAGATCCTTGATCCCCATTTTGCAGACGTCGCCGATTTTTTCGATCGTGAGGTCCGGTGATGGGACGATGGTTTCGTGCGCGGACGCCGTCGCGTAGTGGCCTTGGCGCACGAATACCGTGGTCAAGCGGCTGCCCAGGACCCGCTTCATCGCGGCGAGCACAGCGGGCTTGTCGTCGATCATCACGTAGTGCGACGCGGGAAAGCGTTGCTGCATCGCCGCCAGCGTGCGTTCCTTATGCACGAAAATGAGGACATTCCCGTCCACAGCCGACCACAGTCCGGAACGCTCAATCTTGCGCGGCTGGAACACGATATCGCCGTCGGAAAGGATCGCGACGGTTCCCAGCTTGTGCAGGTGCGCGATCGCATTCAGCGCGTCCGGATAGATGCGATCGGAGAACGGGTAGTCGAGCAGGAACGCCGACATGCCGAGCAGATCGGGGTCGGCATCGAGTCCGGCGCGAAATTCCTGAAGCGCCGCCAGGTAGTCTGCATAGCCGACTTGATCGCGCAGTCGCGCATAGATCGACCAGTAACGTTCGCATTCAACCTCGCCAAAGCTGGACGTCAAACGTTCGCGCAGGTCGGCCGCAAAACCATCGTTGTCGAGCAGTGTATTGTCGACATCGAACAGGAATACGCACGAATCGGGCATCAACACGATGGCACCGTTTCTGCCTCCGGGTCACGCCATCCGTCATCGCCGACGACGATCTTGTCGGCGGCGATCGGACCCCAGGTGCCGGGCTCGTAGAAATGCACCGGTTCGGCCTGCTCGATCACGTGATCGACCACGCGCCAAGCCGCTTCGACGCAATCATCGCGCGTGAACAACCCCGCATCACCGTTCATCGCATCGCTGAGCAGGCGTTCGTAGGGCGATTTTTCGCGCTTGGACTGGTGTCGCGCGACGAGTTCAATCGATTCGCCATGCATCGCAGCACCCGGTTTCTTCACGCGAGCGCCCGCGGATATCACGACTTCGGGACTGAGCCGGAAACGGAAATAATTCGCGTCCCGGCGCGAGATGTGGTCGAACAGGTTGATCGGCGGCCTCTTGAGCTCGACGCGCACTTCGGTGGCCGTTACTGGCAGACATTTGCCCGCACGAATGTAGAACGGCACGC
>JBDSFA010000062.1:0-5452 GCA_039919785.1 Dokdonella sp.
CGCTTCACTCAATCGCCCATCTGTTTCTGGCGATGTTCCCAGCGTTCCTGGGCGTCGAGACTCAGGGTCGCGATCGGGCGCGCTTCGAGGCGATCAATGCCGATTTCCTCGTCGGTTTCTTCGCAGAAGCCGTAACGGCCTTCTTCGATGCGCTTGAGCGCCTTGTCGATCTTCGCGATGAGTTTGCGATAACGGTCGCGCGTGCGCAGCTCCAGGGAGTTCTCGGTTTCGCGCGTCGCGCGCTCCGCCTCGTCGCCGACATCGCGCACTTCATCGCGCAGGCTCTCGATGGTCTGGCGGCTTTCCTCAACCAGCTCCTCGCGCCATTTCGACAGCTTGTTGCGGAAAAACTGCAGGTGCCGCGGACTCATGTACTCGTCTTTCGGGTCCGGCTTGTAATTGTTCGGTAGATCGATATGCACGGTGGCCGGCAGGACGTAGCGACCGTCCTGCATGGTCACGCCCGTTTCCGACGGCGGCGGCGTACGTGTCTTGATGCTCTTTGGCGCTGTTGCAGTATCTGGCTTGCTTGTAGTCACGAATTTCCCGACTTGTTCAGCTGCATTGCTGGTGGATGGTTTTGCCTTCGCCATGCTCGATGCCACAGGTTTGGCCTGGGCGAGAGGTTTGGCGGCAACCGCCTTGGCTGGCGACGCCTGTTTGCCCGCCATGGGCTTCGCTGGCGCTGATTTCACCGGCGCCGGCTTTGCCACCTTCTTGACGGGCTTGGCGGGCACTGCCTTTTTCGATGGCGGATGCTTCACCGCCTTGCTGACCGCGGTTTTCGAGGCGGGTTTCGACGCGCTGCCCTTGGCCGCAACCGGCTTCACCGGCGTCTTGACCGCAGCGGGCTTGGCTTTGGCCGCAGGTTTGACCGAGGCCTTGCGCGCCGCGCCTGCCACAGCCTTGGCGCGCACAGGCGCTTTTGACGCCTTTGCCTGGGACCCTGAATTTTTTTTGCTGATCGCCATACCTAAGCCTATTCTTGTGACGCGGCGGTCGCGTGTTATAGCCTAAGTCCCACCCCCCGGCAACCGCTGAAAACCGTTGTGCGGGCGCGCACATACGTACCCGCTCGCAACCCATCATGTCGCAGCCGATCATTTTCCTGCTCCGGAGCTACAAACGGTGGCTCAGCCCGCTGTTGGGCACGCGCTGCCGCTTTCATCCCAGCTGCTCGGACTACACGCGCGTCGCCGTTGCCCGATTTGGCGGCCTGCGTGGCGCTTGGCTCGGTTTGTGCCGCATCATCCGTTGTCAACCGCTGTGCGCGGGCGGCATCGACCCCGTACCGCTCCAATTCCACTTTTGGCCAACGCGCTCCCGCGAATCCGACAAAGACCCGCATCCATGACCGACTGGCTGATCACCAATGCCGAACTCGTCAACGAAGGCCGCCGCTTCCACGCCGACCTGCGTGTGCGCAACGGCCGCATCGAGCGCATCGAACCGCAACTGGCCGCCCAGGCGGACGAACGTGTATTCGACGCGAAGGGGCGCTGGCTGCTGCCCGGCATGATCGACGATCAGGTGCACTTCCGCGAACCGGGGCTCACCCACAAGGCGGACATCCAGAGCGAATCGCGCGCCTGTGCTGCTGGGGGCATCACCAGCTTCATGGAAATGCCCAACACGAAGCCACCGGCAACCGATCGCGCCGCGCTGGAGGCGAAGTACACGCGCGCCGCCGACGTCTCGCGTGTCAACTATGCGTTTTATTTTGGAGCAACGAACGACAATATCGACGAAATCCGCCGCCTCGACCCGAAGGCCGCCCCAGGCATCAAGGTGTTCATGGGCGCCTCGACCGGCAACATGCTGGTCGACAACCCGGCCACGCTCGACGCGATCTTCGGCGGCACGCCGGTTCCGTTGATCACGCACTGCGAAGACACGCCGATGATCCTCGCCAACGAGGAGCAGGCGCGTGCACGCTGGGGCGATGACATCCCGATGGAACAGCATGCGCTGATCCGCTCGCGCGAAGCGTGCATGAAATCGACCCTGCTGGCGACATCGCTGGCTAGGAAACACGGCACGCGTCTGCACGTGCTGCATATCTCGACGGCGGAAGAATGTGCGCTGTTCGAACCGGGCCCAGTCGCCGGCAAGCGCATCACGGCGGAAACCTGCGTGCACTTCCTGCATTTTTGCGATGCGGACTACGCGCGCCTCGGCGCGCTGATCAAATGCAATCCGGCGATCAAGGCCGCTTCGGATCGCGAAGCGATCACGCGTGCGCTCGCCGAAAGCCGCATCGACGTGCTCGCGACCGATCACGCACCGCATCTGGTCACGGAAAAGTCCGCGAAGTACCCGCGCTCGCCGTCGGGACTGCCGCTGGTGCAGTACGCGCTGCAATGCGTGCTGGAACGCGTATTCGATGGCGCGCTCACGCTGGAACGCGTGGTCGAGGCGACCACGCATGCACCGGCGACCTTGTTCGACGTGAAGGAACGTGGCTACCTGCGCGAAGGCTTCCACGCCGATCTTGTGCTTGTCGACCCGCACAGACCGCATACCGTAACCGCAGCAGAAGTGCTGTCGAAATGCGCGTGGACGCCGTTCGAAGGTTTCACGTTCCGATCCAGTATCGCGGCGACCTTCGTCAACGGGCGACTGGCCTGGCATGAAGGAAAGCTCGGCGATGCGGTGCGCGGCATGCGTCTGGAGTTTGCGCGGTGATGGCGGCCCATGCGGCGCTCTGTGGGAGCGGCTTCAGCCGCGATGCCTTTGTTGCAGTCCTCGAAAAAGCATCGCGGCTGAAGCCGCTCCTGCAGGAAAAATATTTCCCTCCGCGCTGCCTCGGCATCGTGCTCGCGCTGTTGTGCGCTGCGCCGTTCGCAACGGCAAGCGAGTTTCCTCGACAGGTGTCACAGGGCGCGCTCGTCATCGGCAAGGTGACTCCCGACAGCGTGGTGCGCCATGCCAATCGCGATCTGCTCGTTACCGCCAAGGGTGAGGTCGTCTTCGGCGTCGGTCGCGACGAAACCGGGCCGGTAACTGTGGATGTGCGCGAGCACAACGGACAGCTCGAGCACATCGTCATCGAAGTGAATCCGCGCGACTGGCCGATCGAGCGCGTCGACGGCGTGCCACCGAAGACCGTCGAACCACCACCCGATATTGCCGCGCGCATCAAACGCGAACAGGCACGCGTGGTTGCTGCGCGCTTGCGTGACGATGCACGCGATGATTTTCTCGAAGCCTTCGCATGGCCGGTCACGGGACGCATCAGCGGACGCTTCGGCAGCCAGCGCGTCTACAACGGCATCCCGAAATCGCCGCATCCAGGCATGGACATCGCAGTCCCGCAAGGCACGCCGGTCAAGGCGCCGGCGAGCGGCATCGTCACGTTCGCCGATGCCGATCTCTATCTCACTGGCGGCACCGTCCTGCTCGATCACGGCCACGGCGTCAGCTCGAACTTTCTTCACATGTCACGCATCGACGTGAAGGTCGGCGACCACATCGACCAAGGCCAGGTCATAGGCGCGGTCGGCATGACCGGCCGCGCCACTGGGCCGCACCTGCATTGGGGCATGAACTGGTTCGATGTGCGGCTGGATCCGCTGCTGCTGGTCGCGCCGCAACCCTAACGCGGCGTGGAAAGCCGCTTCGCCTGCATCGAAACCTTCTTCGTTCCGCCATACAACCACTGCGTGCCGATCTCACGAAATCCCATACGTTCGTGGAAGCGCATCGACACTGGATTTGGTGGGTCGAGATCGAACTCGCAGGTCAACAACGGGGCGGCTGTGTGCAAGGCGTACGACGCGATGTCGCTGTAGAGCAATGCCGCGAATCCGCGACCGCGCGATGCCGGCGCTGCAACGATACGGTCGATGTAAAGGAATTGAGAATAGCGTTCGACGAACCACGCGTAGTTGGGGCTGTCGTAGTCGGCGCCTTCGCGGAACGCGAGCAGGAACGCAGCGACTGCTCCATCGTCATCGACGACCCGGTGGTAAGCGGACATGCGATGGAGGCGCTCGATACGTTCCGCCGTCAGCGGGCTGAGAAACTGCACGGACCCCGCATTGAGTTCGAGGATCGCGACGAAATCGGACGGTGTCGCGTCACGGATCACCGCACCCGGGATCACCGCAAGGAATCCGGAGCATCAAGCATCCGATAACCCTCACCGTTTCGCGTCACCACCGCAACCGCATCGTGCGGGTGCAGGCTCTCGTAGTGCGCGGCGCGTACGTGGAAATCCGCGATGCGCTCGTCCGCATCGAGTGCGCGCTGGATCCGCCGTGCAGCATCCTCGCAGAACATCAGGTTCTGTCCGTTGGCGAGTGCGAACGCCTGTTCATCCTCGCGCTTGACCGCCGTCTGCACCGGCGTCTGCAACGCGTGTTCGACGAGGTCGATGACGTCGGCGATCGGAAAATCAAAACCCGGCACGAGTTTCACGCGCACCTTCGCCATGCTGCGCTGACTGTGCGGCGTCGCGACGATGCCTTGCGTGCTGCCAAGCCAGGCAAGTACAGCATTGTGCTGCAAGGGACTTCCGCTGGCGAAATCCGCAGCGAAGCGCTCCTGAATCAACTGGCGCGCCAGCGCGGCTGACGCCGGACACGTGCTGGAATATTGCACTTCGACTGCCAGCTCGACTTCGAAATGCGCAGCGTGCAAACGTGCGCTGACCTCGACCGGATACGAACGCCAGCCGCTGTGTTCGCTCGCGAGCGCAGCGCGGCGCATCAGGTAATCGAAGCGCACACTCAAGCGCGCCTGATCAGACAGCTCGGCGTGTGAATCAAGGAAATCGCGCAGCACGCGACGCAGCATCGCAGGCGTCAGCGGCTCGGCCGAAAGATGCTGATCGAGAAGCAGGTACAGCCGCGACATGTGGATCCCCCGTGCGTCCGCCCGATGCAGGTTCACGAATGCAGCGACGCGTGCACTGAAGCGCTGCACTTGATCGTCCGTACCGGCCAGCAGGACCGGCATCTCGATCTCGTCCATGCCGACCCAATCGAGCGCGCCGGCGCGCGCGGTTTGCGCTTCGCTGGCGATATCGGGCATCGCCCGCTGGAGATTTTGCTTGTTCGAGTTCATTCCAGATTACCTGCAACCTGTCGCTATTGTCCCGTACTCAGTGCGGGCGCGGGGCATTCTCTTCAATGACCGCATGCCGCCCAGCGCGCCACGCAGCCCAGACCGCCCTCAGCGGCAGGCGCGACGATAGAGCCTGCAGCTGCGAAAGCGGCTGCGCTGCACGCGCGGCCTTGCCTGCACGCCAGCAATCGGCGCTCGCGCCGGCTGCGTGCAATGCGCCGAGGCAAGCCCCACCGATGGAGTTTTGATAGTCCGAAACCAACGTGAGCAGCCATTCACGCAGCATCTTCGCCTGCTGGGGCGACGACCGCGCAAGGTCGCCGCGCGCCATCCGATGCCTCGCCAATACGTCCAGCGGCAGCGGTAGTCGTCCGTCGCGCAACGC
>JBDSFA010000075.1:0-5226 GCA_039919785.1 Dokdonella sp.
CGCGTCGAGGATTGCGTGAATGCGGTGGGTGTCGACGCGAACACGGCGTCGGCGCCGTTGCTTGCGCGCGTCGCGGGACTGTCGACCGCGGTCGCCGAAAATATCGTCAAATACCGGGATGAGCACGGTGCGTTCGCGACACGAGCGGCGCTCAAGAAAGTACCGCGTTTGGGCGACAAGGCGTTCGAGCAGAGCGCAGGTTTCCTGCGCATCGCTCACGGCGACAACCCACTCGACGCTGGCGGCGTGCACCCGGAAAGCTATCCGGTGGTCGAACGCATCCTCGCTTCCTGTGGCCGTGAAGTGAAGCAACTGATTGGCGACGGTGCATTCCTGCGTTCGCTCAAGCCCGAGCAGTTCACCGACGAACGCTTCGGCGTGCCAACCGTACGCGACATCCTGAAAGAGCTGGAAAAGCCAGGCCGCGATCCGCGCCCGGTATTCGTCGCACCGACCTTCGCCGAAGGCGTCGAAGATCTCAAGGATCTCGTCGTCGGCATGGTGCTCGAAGGCCGCGTGACGAATGTCGCCGCGTTCGGCGCGTTCGTCGATGTTGGCGTACACCAGGATGGCCTCGTGCACGTCTCCGCACTTTCGCACACCTTTGTGCGTGACCCACGCGAAGCGGTGAAAGTCGGCGACATCGTCAAGGTCAAGGTGATGGAGGTCGACCTGCCGCGCAAGCGCATCGCTCTCAGCATGCGTCTGGACGATGTGCCCGGCGAAGCGCGTGGTGGTGCGCCGCGCGGCGAACGCCCCGCGCGTGATGAACGCAACCAACGTGGCGGCCCGCGCACGTCCGCGCCGAAGAACTCAACACCCGCGGCGGCGAACAGCGCATTCGCAGATGCATTTTCGCGTGCATTGAAGCGCTGAGCCGATGGATCGGAGCCGCCCGGGCGAAGCAAGGGTGGCGACTTGGTAAGATCTACGACAACGGCGGTTGCCCGTTGTTCGCGCGCGCCACTTCTGCGCGCCTGATCATTTGCTGGACCTCGGGACCCGCATGCACGGCAATCAGCTCGATCGCAGGGTGTTGGTTCGCGAATACGCGGAATACCTCGTCGGCGAACGCCTGGCCGATGCTGGCGACTTCTTCAAAGTCCAGGATCACCATGCTGAAGCGATCAACGCGCTGCAGCAAGCGCTTTGCCTGTGAGCGTGAAAGCAGGTTCTCGTCACCGACCTTTGCCAGACGAACCGGCACGACGGTCTTGGCGAAGCGGTAGTCGTCCGGGCCGCTGGAGTATTCATCAAATATCTGTTTCGCCGTTCGCTTCGAGCGTGTCGATATCTCCATGAGGACGGCCGTTCCCTTCGCGGCGACATTCGGGTCGAGCTCGTAAAGCATGTCGTCTGCTTCTGCATCCTGGTGATCGAATACGAGTTCGCCCGACTGTATCTGGAAGGTGTCGAACATGCGTGACGTGAAAAATACACCTTCGCCGGAATGCCGCCGCGGATCGGTGGTCAACTTGCCTTTGGCAAGTTCAAGCAACGCCAGCCGCTCATCCGGAAGATCGAGCGCGCGCGTGATCTTGCGGAAGATGCCAATGCCGTCGTCGTCGACCGCCATGACAACGCGGATGGCATCACGGTCCACCGATACCCGCAGCCTGCGCCCCTCGGAGTGATCGATCGCGTTGTTGACCATTTCGGTCACGCCGTGATGACAGATATCCAGGACATTGCGCGGCAACCCCGCAAGTAGCGGCGCAACATCACGTGACCAGACCCGGTCCTCGGCTAGGCCTTTCAGCGCGTGCGCAAAAGTTGCGCGACGATGATTGCCGAGACGATAACTCGGGCGCGTCGTGCCCGTCTTCTGCAAGTAGCCGCCGTCGATCAGCGCACGCACACGCGCGGCAACGGCTGCGCGGCTTAGTTCCAGCGCATCGGCGACCACGCGCACGAGGTCAGCAGGATGAGCGAAGACCTCGTCCAGCAGCGCTGCTTCAATCTCGGCGGAACGGCTCGGGCGTGGCATCGCAGACTCGATAGTATCGATCGTTGATTAGATAGTTATACCATCCGATTGTAAAGTTACGATCCACGTACTGATCAATGGCCCGTCACTTTCGCAACACCGGTTGATTTCGCGAGCACGTCATCAAGCGCCTGCATCGCGCGCGGAGATTCGGACTGGCCGAGCCAGAAGAGCGCCTGTTTCTTCACCTCGCGCGGGTAGTTTCCGCGCACGACCGCAATCAACGCGTCTTCCGCCTCGCCATCCTTGAGTTGTGACAGCGCGAATACCGCTTGTTCACGCACATCGTCGGAATGCTCGCTCTGCAGCGCGGCCGTGATGTCGGCGGCGGCGCGCGCGTCTTCCATCTGCGCCATCCAGAACAGCGCCTGACTGCGCACGTGCGTAGCGGGATCGCTGCGCGAAATGGCCTGGATGCTCGCGTAGGGATCGCCCGCATGCGACTGCGTCAGCGCAAAAATCGCCTTCTCGCGCACATCCGGATCGGCATCTGTCGTCGCGTAACGCTCGATGATGTCAGCACCATCCGCACCGCGCGACTGGCCGAGCCAGAACAACGCCTGCTCACGCGATTTTCTCGTGTGCGCCGGTTCCGCCAGCGCCGCGAGCGCGCGGGTTGCGCTCGCGTCCGCGTGGTAGGCGAGTGCGGCCAGCATCGAGTCATCGTCCGGGGGCGAACCCTCGGCGCCGCCAAGCCAGACCGACAACAGGTTGACGCTCTGCACCGGCTCCACCGTGTCGATCCAGCGAATAGGATGGGCACTCTTGACCGGACAAGACGCGGCGACTGCACGCACGCGATCGACGTGCCCTTGTGCGATGCGCACGTATACCGCGAGCGTCGAATCGTGCAGCGGATGCTGGTCATCGCTGCCGAAGCTCCATTCCTGACCATCGAGGTCGCAGCCCGCATCCACCAGCGACTTGTTTTTCCACACGTAGCAGCATGGCGAGCCAGCCTCGGCGGTCATCGGCACACGCCAGGCGACCCAGCCATCGACCTGTTTCACCTGCGTCTGCAGATCGGATGCGGCCAGCGCATGTGCACCCGCCGTGGAGAGGAGGATGGCCCCGAGCACGAGCGCTTTTATCGTGAATTGCTTCATTTCGTGCTCCCCGGCTTGTCGAGTTCGCCTTGAATTGCATCGATCGCCGCGTCGTCGTCCATGACCGTGAGCGTTCGGAGCAAGGCCTTCTTCTCGTCGACGCTCTTCGCCGCGCGATAGAGGGTGAGCACTGCCTGGCTGTCACCGGAGATCAGCAGCCCCTTGAGTACGGCGTCGCGCAAAGCTGGCGTATTCGCCTGTGCATACAACTTGACCAGTGCGTCCCCGCCACCACGATCGCCGGCGACGCCGAGCGCTTGCAAGGCGGCGATGCGGATCTCTTCCGATTGCTGCGCATTGCCGGCGATGCCTGCAAGCGCATCGCTGCTGCCGGCAACACCGAGCGCTTCGATGATCGCCCGCTGGTTGTCGGCATCCTTGGTCGTATCGAACAAATGTCTGAGTTCGTCGGATGCATCGAGCGCACCGAGTTTCTGGATTGCGTCGGCGCGTACGTCGGGATCCGCCTCGCCGCGGGCCGCGGCGAGAATGAGATCCTTGCGATCAGCAACGAGGTAGGCTTCGATGATCTGGTGCTTCTCGTGTACGTCCTTGCTCGACGCATAGATGTCGCGCAGTTGTTCGATCGCGCGGTCTTCACCGCTGATGCCGAGGATGCGAATCGCTTCCTCGCGCAATTCCGGATCGGCCGCGTTCCTGGTCGCGTCGACGACGGAATCCAGACCGTCACCCCCATCGAGCTGGCTCAACACGAACAAAGCGCGTTTCTTGATCTTGATCGAATGCGGTCCCTGCAGCACTTTCTTCAGGAGCGGCAGCGCACGATCGGCCGGCGCACTCATGAGGCCTTCGATCGCGATCTCGGCAAGATCCTCGTCGTCGGTGCTGGTCGACGCATGCGCCGATGCGATCGTCGACCCACTCTTCTCGGTGGCGAACGATGAGGACTGCACGAGTGCTTCAGCGTCCTTGCTCCAGCGACTCTTCGGAAACTCACGCCGCAGCTTGTCAAGCACGCCCTTTGCTTCAGCCGTGCGTTTGGCCTGCACCAGCGCGTACGCTTCCCAATACAGAGCGGCGTCGGCGCTTTGCGGTTCCTTCTCGCGCAGCAGATGCTCCAGATCCGTGAAGCGTTTCAGTGCGGTAGCCCAATCGGATTTTTTCAGAGCGGCCTGGCCTTGCCAGTAGAGCTGGTTCGAGGCCTTGTCAACTGGCGCCATGTCGCCCTCGCTTGCCGCGATCGCGGTGTGCGCACCGAGTGCCAGGGTCAATGCAAGGACGAGCAGGCGGATCGGGTTCTTTTTCATCGAGGCTTTCTCCGGAATGATCAGGTGCGGCGGTCGCCGTTGCGATCGAGTCGCGCCTGCGTCGCGCGCACCTGGAACAGCAGATCGGTTGTGCGCAGGTAGTCGCGCAATCCTTCGTTGACTTGGATGGGCGCCGACGGCGCCTGGTTAGCCAGGGAAATCAGCACCGGCTCAAGCTGGCGCAGGAATTGGGCGAGCTGTGTGTTGCCGGCCCGTGTCGCGGCGCGTGCATACAGCCGATTTGCATCGACGAGCGACGCGGCGAGTTCACGGTTGCCATCGAGCAGGTGCGCGCTATCGCTGTTGCTCGCGGTCAGCAACACGCCCTCGGTCGCACGCAGGTGGGCAGAGACATACGCATCGAGGACGCGTATCGCGGCATCGTCGGCACGCCGCTGCGCGACGTCGTCGGGCGCGGGCGCGCTCTGGCGTCCGACGTAGAAGCCAAGGCCAATGGCGAAGGCAACGGCACAGGTCGCAGCGACCCACGCAAGCGGCGGCGGATTCAGCCATCCACGCAGGCGCTCGCGCCATGACACGCGTGATGCGATCGGCGCACGCACGAACAGACGCGGTTCGAGCTGCTGCCACAGACGCGCGGCGAAGTCTGCGTCGGCGACGGGTGTCGGCAACGCGTCGACGGCATCCAATGCGCGCAGCATCGTGGCCTGGCGCTCACGCAGTGCTTCGGACGCAAACAGCGCATCCTCGATCTGCGCGATGCGCGCCGGATCGAGACCGTCGCGGTAGTAGTGGAGGATCAGATCTTCGTCGCTGATCGGATTCATGGCATCACCCGAGTGGGTCGAGCGCAGCGCGCAACTTGCGCACCGCGCGGAAAATCGCCTGCTTGCAGGGCCCGATG
>JBDSFA010000049.1:0-16380 GCA_039919785.1 Dokdonella sp.
GCGGCGGTCGGTGGCGTCAGTCTGCATCCGGGTGTCGACGTGCATCGCCATTCCGCGGAATTGGGTTACTGGATTGGGCGCACCTACTGGGGTCGAGGCGTGATGACCACGGTCCTGGCAGCGTTCGCGGACCGCGCGATGTCCGCTTTCCGCTTGCATCGGTTGTTTGCGACCGTGTATGCGAGCAACCCGGCATCGATGCGCGTGCTGGAGAAAATCGGGTTCGAGCGCGAGGGCGTGCAGAAGTCGGCCGTCATGAAGCGTGGCGAATTGCTGGATTTGTATGTTTACGCGCGGGTGCGCGCGGAGTTGGGTCCATTTCTGGAACAATGAAGGCGTGCAACGTCGACGGCGTGTGTCGGTGAGAATGCGAAAATCAAAACAAATCAGCGGAGCGTGACAGGCGATGAGCAACGACAAGGATTCCGAATCGCCCTGGGCACGCGCACGCGTGCGCACCCCGGAGATGGCTCGCAAGGAGCAGGGCCCGCGACGCTCTGCTCCAACGCAGCCGCGACGTGTCGAAGAAAATCCACAGCGAGCGCGGCAAAGTCCGCCGGCTCGCGAAGGTGAGGCTTGGGACGGAGGCAGTGCAGCGCCATCCGTGCCCGCGCGCGAAGCGCGCCTGTACGGCCTCAATGCCTGTCTCGCCGCCTTCGCGAAACGGCCCGATGCCGTGCGCAAGGTTTACCTGATCGAGGCGCGGATTCCGGCATTGAAGAACGTGCTCGCGTGGTGCGTGCAGCACCGGCTCGGCTATCGCGTCGTCGAAGAAGCGGATCTCGACAAGTTGACCAGCTCGCGTCATCACGAAGGCGTCTGCTTCGACATGCAGCGCTCGCTACCGCTCGAATTGGCGGCCTTGCTTGCAAGTTTGCCGCAAGCACCTGCGCCTTCATTGCTGCTGTGGCTTGACGGTGTCGGCAATCCGCACAATCTTGGCGCACTGTTGCGCAGTGCCGCGCATTTCGGTGTCGGCGGTGTCATCGTGCCGCGCTCAGGAGGGCTTGATGTGTCCGGCGCAGCCGCGCGCGTGGCCGAAGGTGCGGCGGAGATCGTGCCGCTGGTGCAGGCGAATTCCGCGGCGGAGGCGCTGGCTGCGTTGCGTTCGCAAGGTTACGCGTTTGCCGCGACGGTGCCGCGCGACGGCGTTTCGCTTTACGCGACCGCGTTGCCGCAGCGTCTCGTGCTCGTGTTCGGTGCCGAGGGCGAGGGCATGAGCGAGGCGATGATCGATGCAGCCGGGTTGCGGCTGTCGATTCCCGGCAGCGGCGCGATTGAGAGTCTCAATGTTGCAGCCAGCGTTGCCGTTCTGCTGGGCGAGTATTGGCGTCAGCGCGCCGCGGATCGCTAGCCTATGGCTGGGAGCAGCTTTGTGGGAGCAGCTTTGTGGGAGCGGCTTCAGCCGCGATGCTCTTGATCGAAAAGCATCGCGGATGAATCCGCTCCCACAAGAGATGGCGCGCCGCTCGCGATTGGACGTTCCCCGCGGGAAGCCGGGGTATCGGATTGAAATGCCGCTGTGCGCAGAAACGCCGCGGTGCTCAGAAATGTAGCGGTCGCCCCAAGATCCTGCAGGAGCAACTGTCTGTGGGAGCATCTGCCTATGGGAGCGGCTTCAGCCGCGATGATCTTGATCGAAAAGCATCGCGGAAGAATCCGCTCCCACAAGAGATGGCGCGCCACTCGCGATTGGACGTTCCCCTCGGGAAGCCGGGCTATCGGATTGAAATGCCGCTGTGCGCAGAAACGCTGCGGTGCTCAGAAATGTAGCGGTCGCTGCAAGATCCTGCAGGAGCAACTGTCTGTGGGAGCGGCTTCAGCCACGATGCTTGTTGGTTCGCGAACGATACCATCCCCCCCCCCGGCCTTCAGGCACAGCCTTCGGGCGTACATCGGCGCGCGGACCGATGGTCCGCAAGCGCGCCTCTTCACCCCCTGAAGGGGAGGGCTCTCAAGCAACGCGGCTGAAGCCGCTCCTACCGTTTTCCGTTTCAAGTTCTTGCGGTTTCTTCGGGATCCGCTACTCGCCCCCGTCGTGCGCGAACGCACCGGGCGCTGAACCAAAATCACCCTGCGCCTGCGCCGCAAGATAAGCGCTGACTGCATACACCGCGACGTTCTGATGCAACTGGTCCAGATCGATCTTGTCGAGCGTGTCGTTCGCAGTGTGGTGCCAGTCGAAGTAACGTGTCGCATCCTGGTGCAGGGACAGCGCGGCCATGCCGACCTTGTGCATTTCGGAAAGATCCGAGCCGCCGTTGCCCGGCGCCTTTGCGTCGTATTCGACGCCGAGCGGCTTCAGCACGGCGGCGATCTGATCGACCGCGCCGCGCGCTTCGGGCTTCACGGTCGCCGTGATCAGGCGGACGCGATCGGCACCCGAATCCGATTCGCTGCCGAGCACCGCATGCGCGATCGTCTTTGCATTGCCGGCTGCGAATACCTTGCCACCGTAAAGACCGGCTTCCTCGTTCGCGAATGCAACGACGCGGATGCTGCGCGCCGGCCGTTTTGGCAATTGCGCGATCAGATGCGCTGCACCGACCGCAATGCCGATGCCGACGCCGTCGTCGATCGCGCCCGTGCCCGGATCCCAGGAATCGAGGTGGCCGCCCATCACGAAATACTCGTCGGGCTTCTTCGAGCCGCGCAATTCCGCGATCACGTTGGCGCCCGTGTACTCGCCTTCGATACCGCAGTCGAGCGCGAGCTTGATCGTGACCGGCTTGCCGGATTTCAGCACGCGTTCGAGCTGGTCCGCATCCGGGCTCGACAAAGCCGCTGCCGGAATCGGTGTGACGCCCGTGTCGAAATGCGTGACGCCGGTATGTGGCAGGCGGTTGGTGTCGGTGCCTGCCGAGCGCAGCAGAAAGGCCACGGCGCCCTTGGTCGACGCGAGCGAGGGTCCCTGTGTACGCACATGCGAACCCACGCCGTAGTCGTGTCCATCCGGGTACGCGTGCATGCGCGGACCGACATAGACGATCTTGCCGCGCACGCTGGATGGGTCGGCCGCATTCAGAGCATCGAACGAATCGAAGCCGACCACCTCGGCATTGATACCGCCTGCCGGCGTGCCGGGCGAATGCCCGAGCGCAATGAGTGCAAGCGGCTGCGGATACGGTGCGACGATCTCGCCGTGTTCGCTGCGACGAACCCACTTTGGATAGGTGACAGGTTCAGTCCACACCTTGTCGAAACCGAGTGCCTTGAACTTCGCGATGACCCATTCGCGCGCCTTGGCATCATTCACGCCGCCCGCGAGGCGTGCACCGATTTCGGTGGTCAGTCCCGCGGTGAAATCCCAGGCGGCGTCATCGTGCAGCGCCTTGTCGCGCAATTGCCCGGCGACCTGGATGTCGGCCGCAGCGATGGTGGTTGGCTTGCTCGCCGCAAACGCAGCGGGCGCTGCGAGCAGCAGGAAGATGACGAGCGGAAGCGTTCGGCGCATGGCGGAGTTCCGTTGGGGAAAACGACCATTATGCGCGCCGCTTGCGTGACGCGTTTGGGCCAAAGGTCATGCGAGCCAAAGGGCCATTGCGCGTCACATCGCGCGCGATCGGCGCACGCGATGCCGTATCGCCCGGATCAGCTTTTCTTGAGCAGGTCGCGGATTTCGGTCAGCAGCACGACATCGGCGGGCGGCGGCGCCGGAGCCGCTTCTTCCTTCTTCACGAGGCGATTGACGAGCTTGACGACAAGGAAGATTGCCGCGGCAACGATCGCGAACTGGATGAGCGTGTTGAAAAATGCGCCATACATGAGTGCGACTTCGCCCTTGCCATCGGGGCCTGCCGCCTTGAGCACCCATTTGTAGGCGGAAAAATCGACACCGCCAATGATCATTCCGATGGGCGGCATGATGACCTGGTCGACCAGGGACGTGACGATCTTGCCGAACGCCGCGCCGATGACCACACCGACGGCGAGGTCGATGACATTGCCGCGCATCACGAACGATTTGAACTCGGAAACCATGCCCATGATTCTCTCCCGGACCGCGTTGTGGATGGCCTGTCACCAAAAGGCGCGACCTACTTTACCCGAAGGTCATCGCGATTGAAGAAGGTGCAGGTCAAACAATGTGACCGTCGAGGACCGCAAAATCGCCGAGCTGCGCGCGCACATGGTCACCTCGCTGGAGTGCCGCAACGCCGGCGGGCGTGCCGCTGAAGAGCAGGTCGCCGGCCTTGAGTTCCCATAGCTTGGAGAGCTCGTGGATGATTGCGGCGACCGGAAAAATCATCGCATCGATATCCGATTGCTGACGGATTTCGCCGTTCACCTGAAGCGACAGCAAGGCACGCTGCGGATGACCGATGGCAGCCACTGGATGTATCGCCGACACCGGCGCCGAGGCGTCGAAACCCTTGGCCACATCCCAGGGGTGTCCCTTTGTCTTCGCGATCGCCTGCAGGTCACGGCGCGTGAGGTCGAGGCCGACGCCGTAGCCGTAGACGCAATCGAGCGCGCGTTCGAGCGGAATGTCGCGTCCGCCGGATACCAGCGCGACGATCATCTCGACTTCATGGTGCAGGTCCTGCGTCGCCGGCGGGTATGCGATGTCGGCGCCATCGGTGACGATCGCATCAGCGGGTTTCATGAAGAACATCGGCTGCCCGCGTTCGACGCTCGCGCCCATCTCCTTCGCGTGGTCGGCGTAGTTGCGCCCAATGCAGTAAATGCGGTGAACCGGAAAGCGCGCGTCGCTGTCTGCGACGGGAAGGCTGGGCATTGAAGGTGCTGGAATGGCGTAGGGCATGGTCGAATTCCGTGAAAGCGCGGCGCAGAATACCAGTGCGCCTGAGGCGCTCCAGCTTCCGCCAAACGCGTTTGCCGGAATAGCCGGTGCTGCCGCGTGTGACATCTGTCATCCCCGCCAGGTGATCTTGGCGCCTTGCGACGTTGGTTCGATGCGCCGAGTCTATGTCAGACTTGGCGACTGTGTGTCGAAGGAATCAGGGAACGTGGAGAAATCGGATTTATTGAATCAATTGCGCATCGATCGCAGCGAGCCTGCGACGGGCGCGCGCGCCGCGCGCACATGGATCGGCATCGTTGTCGCGGCTTTGGTCGTGATCGTGCTCGCGGCGGCTGGCTGGTGGTTCCTGCTCGGCGGCAAGGCGATCGAGGTCGAGGCCGCCACTGCGGCCGCACCGGCGAGCAGCGAATCGGGCTCGACGGCCGTGCTCCAGGCAACTGGCTACGTCACCGCGCGGCGCCAGGCGACCGTGTCGGCGCAGATCACCGGCACCATGCTGGACGTGCTGATCGAGGAAGGCGAGCACGTCGAAGCTGGCCAGGTGCTCGCGCATCTGGAAGACACTGCACAACAAGCAAGTCTGAAGCTCGCGCAGGCGCAGGTCGCGTCGGCGAAGGCGCTGGTTGGGCAGTATCAGGCGCAGCTTGCGCAGTCGCGCCGCGATCTCGCACGCCAGCAGAATTTGATCGGCCGCAAGCTGGTTTCGCAGCAGGCGCTTGAAACCGTACGCACCCAGGGTGAGACCTTGAGCTCGCAACTCGCGGCGCAGCAGCGTCAGGTCGATCTCGCACAGGCGCAGTTGCGCGGTGCCCAGGTGCAGCTCGACTACACGACCGTGCGTGCGCCGTTCGCCGGTGTCGTCATAGCAAAGTCCGCGCAGGTCGGCGAAATTGTCTCGCCGTTTTCTGCCGGCGGTGGTTTCACGCGCACCGGCATCGGCACCATCGTCGACATGGACTCGCTCGAGATTGAAGTCGACGTCAATGAGTCCTACATCAACAGAGTGCTCGCGAAACAGCCCATCGAAGCGGTACTCGACGCGTACCCCGACTGGAAGATTCCCGGCCACGTCATCGCGATCATCCCGACCGCGGATCGAGGCAAGGCGACGATCAAGGTGCGCGTTGGTTTCGACCAGAAGGACGCTCGGGTTGTCCCCGACATGGGCGTGCGCGTGTCCTTCCTCGAAGAAGCGAACAAGGGCGGCGCCTTGGCGCCACCGGTTGCGCGCGGAGCGCTGGTGCCGGCGACGAGCATCGTGCAGCGCGACGGCAAGAGCGTCGTGTTCGCGATCGATGGCGATCGCGCCCACGTTCGTGCGGTCACGCCGGGACAGGCATCCGGTGACCAGCGCCTGGTGGACAGTATTGCGGCGGGCACGCGCGTCGTGCGCACGCCGAGCGCGGAACTTGCGGATGGCGCGCGCGTGCAGGTGAAGAAGTAGTTGTCATTGACACCATCCACCCAAGCCTCCCCTTGAAAGGGAGGGCTTGAGCGAAATCCACAGCCAATCCCCTTTCCGGGGAAGGCTTGAGCCAAGAGGTAGACAATGAGCACACTCGTCGAAATCCGCAACGTCAGCAAGGTGTACGAGCGCGGCAAGCAGAAGGTCGAAGTGCTGCATCACATCGACCTCGACATCGCGAAAGGCGATTTCCTTGCGCTGATGGGGCCGTCGGGCTCGGGCAAGACGACCTTGCTCAACCTGATCGGCGGTCTGGATTCTCCTACCGAGGGCAGTATCGGCGTCGGTGGGCAGCGCATTGATCAGCTGAGCCAGGGTGCGCTCGCGAACTGGCGTTCCTCGAACGTCGGTTTCATTTTCCAGTTCTACAATCTGCTGCCGATGCTTTCTGCGCAGAAAAATGTCGAGCTGCCGCTGCTGCTGACCAAACTCGGCGCGGCGCAACGCAAGAAGAACGCGGGCATTGCGTTGCAACTGGTCGGCCTCGCCGATCGCGCAAGCCACAAGCCGACCGAGCTTTCAGGCGGCCAGCAGCAACGCGTCGCGATCGCACGAGCGATCGTTTCGGATCCGAACCTGCTGGTGTGCGACGAGCCAACCGGTGATCTCGATCGCCAGTCGGCGGAGGATGTGCTCGGCTTGTTGCAGATGCTCAACCGCGATCATGGCAAGACCATCGTCATGGTCACGCACGATCCGAAAGCGGCCGAGTATGCGAGCCACACCCTGCATCTGGACAAGGGCACGCTGGTCGAACAAGCGCATGCATGATTTCCCTTCTCCGCCCGGGATCGCAGCCCGCCCTCTGGCGGGCTACGGGTGGCGCAAAGCGCCGGATGAGGGAAGGCAACGCCAAGGCGCAGCTTCCTCATCCGCGCTGCGAGCACTTTCTGTCGGCGTGAGAAGGAACAACGGAGTGCCATCATGAAATATCTCCATTTGATCTGGGCTGCGCTGTTCCGGCGCAAGACCCGCACGATCCTCACCCTCGTATCGATCATTGCCGCGTTCCTGCTGTTCGGCCTGCTTGATGCGGTGCGCGTCTCGTTCGCGGAAGCCGGGCAATCGGCCAATGGCGCTGAACGCCTGCAGACCGGCGCGCGCCTGTCCTTCATCCAGCCGCTGCCCAAGAGCCTGGGCGCGCAGATCGCAATGGTTCCCGGCGTCAAGGACGTGGCGCACGCGAATTGGTTCGGCGGCGCGTACCAGGATCCGCACAACCAGATCTTCACGTTTGCGGTGAGCCCCAACTATCTCGATATCTACCCCGAGGTCGAGGTCTCGCCTGAGCAACGCAAGGCGTACGACGCAGACCTCAACGGCATCCTCGCCGGCGAGACCATCGTCAAGAAATACGGCTGGAAGGTGGGCGACAAGATTCCGTTGCAATCGCAGATCTTCCCGAACAAGGAAGGCAGCAAGAACTGGAACTTCAACCTCGTCGGCGTGATGAAGTCCAAGGACTCCAAGGCGTTCCAGAGCCAGATGATCATCCTGCACTGGAAGAATTTCGACGAGACCACGCCCTACAATCGCGGCTCCGTCGGCTGGTACATCAGTCGTGTGGCCGACGTGAATCAGTCCGATCGCGTCGCCAAGGCGATTGATGCGTTGTCGGCCAATTCCGATCACGAAACCAAGACACAAACCGAACAAGCGGCGACCGCGAACTGGATCAAGCAGATGGCGGACATCGGCCTGATCGTGACCTCGATCATGGGCGCGGTTTTCTTCACCCTGGTGCTGCTCACCGGCAACACGATGATGCAGGCGGTGCGCGAACGCACCTCGGAACTTGCGGTCCTCAAGACGATAGGATTTTCCAGTCGCAGCGTGCTCGCGATGGTACTGGCGGAATCGGTGCTGCTGCTCCTGCTTGGGGGCCTGATTGGCCTCGGCCTGGTCAGCCTGATCGGATTGTTCCTGCCGGCGATGAGCGGTGAAATGATCACGCATACGCACGTCGGAGCAAAGAGCTGGTCACTCGGCATCGTGCTCGCGGTCGCGATTGGTGTCGTCGTCGGCGCATTGCCTGCGATGCGCGCTATGCGCCTGAATATCGTCGATGCACTGGCTGGTCGCTGAGGACAACAATCAATGAAATTCCTGCTAGGTCTTCTCACCTTCGTCGTCGTCATCATCGGCGTATTCGTGTTCCTCAGCCTGCCTTGGCAGGGATTGCCGGTGCTCCTCATCGCGCTCGCGTTGTGGATGTTGCTGACCCGCCGGGGCCAGCAGGCTGCCTCGGTCACTGGCATCGGCATCAGCACACTGCCCGAACGACTCGGTTCGTCGGCCGTGATTGTGGTCGGTATCGCAGGCGTCGTGGCCGTGCTTGTCGCGATGCTCGCGATGGCGCAGGGTTACAGCGAAACGCTGCGGCGCACCGGCAGCGACGACACCGCGATCGTGATGCGCGGCGCGTCGGCATCGGAAGTCTCTTCGGTGCTCGGTCATGATGCGACGTTGGTGATCGCGCAGGCGCCCGGCATCGCGAAGGACGATCAAGGCAAGCCGATCGCGTCGCCGGAGCTGGTCGTCGCAGCGAACCTGCCGATGAAGGGCGGCAATCCGGAAGAGGATTTCGGCAGCGTGCAGTTGCGTGGTATCGGTGACGAAGCGTGGAAGCTGCGCACCAACGCAAAGATCATCGCGGGCCGCAGATTCACGCCGGGTCTGCGCGAGCTGGTGGCCGGCACGGGGGCGCAGCGCCAGTTCGACGGCCTCCAGGTCGACCACGACATCAAACTCGGCAACCAGCTGTGGAAGATCGTTGGCATCTTCGAATCGAAGGACGCAATGGATTCCGAGCTATGGGGCGATGCCGATGTGGTTGGCCCGACCTATCGCCCGAGTGGCGCGAAGAGCGCGAGCTCGGTGTTCGTGCGCTTGACCGGAGCCGATGCGTTCGAGCCGTTCAAGGCATCGCTGGCGTCAGATCCACGCCTGCAGGTCGACGTCGACACGACGACGAACTATTTCAGCAAGCAATCGGAAGGCATGTCGAAGGTGATCACCACCATCGGCATTGTGGTCGGTGCAATCATGGCGATTGGTGCAGTGTTTGGTGCGCTCAATACGATGTTCGCGGCGGTTGCGACACGTGCGCGAGAAATCGCGACGCTGCGTGCGATTGGTTTCCGCGGTGTACCCGTGGTCGTTGCGATCATGCTCGAAACGATGCTGCTTGCATTGCTGGGCGGAATCCTCGGCGGCTTGATCGCCTGGCTGATCTTCAATGGCTATACGGCATCAACCTTGGCCGCCGGATCGACGGGGCAATTGACCTTCGAGTTCAGTGTCTCGCCTGCGGTGCTGTGGACCGGACTCAAGTGGGCGTTGGCGATCGGCTTCATCGGCGGCCTTTATCCCGCATTGCGCGCGGCGCGCTTGCCGGTGACGACCGCCTTGCGCGAACAGTAGGAAGCAAGGCGCGCGCGGCGTTGCCGCGCGCGCAATCTGCATCGAGTGCGTGCCTCACGCCGCTCTATCAGGGCATGACCGGCGGATGGTAGGTCAGGGTCAGTCCGAGTCCCCACAGCATCAACAACACCAGCGGCAGGTGCACGACGAGTTGCATGAAGGTGAAGCCGACGATGTCGCGCGCCTTCAAGCCGAGTATGCCGAGCAGCGGCAGCATCCAGAACGGATTGATCAGGTTCGGCAACGCCTCTGCCGCGTTGTAAACCTGCACCGCCCAGCCCAAATGCACCTGCAGGTCGTTCGCAGCCTGCATCACGTACGGCGCCTCAATGACCCATTTGCCGCCACCCGAAGGCACGAAGAAGCCGAGTACTGCCGAATACGCGCCGATCACCAGCGCATAGGTTTCCTTCGATGCGAGGGCGACGAACAGCGTCGCCAAGTGGTGTGCGAGCGTCTGGCCGTCGCTGCCCTTTGCGGTGGTCATGATGCCGGCGATACCGCCGTAGAGTGGAAACTGGATCAGTACGCCGGTGGTTGCCGGCACGGCGCGCGCGACCGCATCGAGGAATCGGCGCGGGCGCCAATGCAACAGCAAGCCGGCAATCAGGAACAGGAAGTTGTAGGTGTTTAGATTCGATATCGCGCTGACAAAACCCTTGGCCGCGATCTCCTTGCCGAGCCAGGCAATGCCGATCACGCCGAGCGCGACAGTCAACAAGGGACTGTACTCGAGCCATTCGCCGGGGCGTCGGCGCGATTCAGCGGCGGTCATGGCCGGTATCTGCAGATCGACACCGCAGGCGGCGGCATCGCGCGCGGTTGCTTCCGAGGGCGCAGTCCACCATGCGATCAGCATCGATACGACAATGAGGACGGTTGTCAGCAGCATGGATTGCCACAGCAGGATCGTTTCGGTAAATGGAATCACGCCGGTTATCTTGAGGACCGGTGCGGGCAGGCTCGCCGGATTGGCCTGCAGTTGTGCCGCCGATGAACTCAATCCCATCGCCCAGCTCGCGCCGAGGCCGAGGTAGGCGGCCGCGCCTGCTGCTCGATAGTCGAAGCGCAAATCTGCACGTCGCGCAAGCGCACGCACGAGCAGGCCGCCGAAGATCAGGCTGAAACCCCAGTTCAGCAATGACGCGAGCATGCTGATCAGTGCGATGTAGGCGATCGCGCCGCGACCACTGCGCGGGACACGCGCAAGGGCATCGACGACTCTTGCGACCGGCGGCGATGTGGCGACGACGTAACCGCCGACGACGACGAACACCATCTGCATCGTGAAAGGAATCAGGCTCCAGAAACCGTCGCCGAATGCGCCGGCAGTTCCGATCGGACCGGCCCCGGTGCCGAGCGCAGCGAGCGCAACGATGACCACCCCGAGCGCGGCAAATGCGAAGGCATCCGGAAACCAGCGCTCGGCCCATGCCGCCGAGCGCAGCGCGGCGTGCGCCATCCAGGTGTCGTGCGATCGTTCACTCATGGGCAGATCTCCGGACGCGGGATCCCCCATTATTCGCCGGAATGCGGTCCCTGCAAATCGGTTATCGCTGTGGATCGCGCAAGCGCACTACGCGTGTCAGCCGCGTTCGCGTGCAAAGGCGATGAGCGAGACGCCGGCGAGGATCACGCCCATCGCGACGATATCGAACGAATGCACGATTTCGCCGCCGAACAGCGCGCCGACGAGCACCGCGACCGGAGGATTCACGTACGCGTAGCTCGTGGCCAGCGCAGGCCGCACGGTGTTGAGCAGATACAGATACGCGCTGAATCCGACCAGTGAGCCGGCGATGGCGAGATAGACCACCGCCACGCTTGCCGACAACGGTGGCGCCACCGGCCAGCGCTCACCGATCGTGAGCGCAAAGACCAGCAGCAGCGCGCCTCCGGTCAGCATCTGCGCCGCTGTGTTCATCGCCGCCGCCGGCATGTCGCGACGCTTGCTCCAGACCGAACCAAATGCCCATGAACCTGCGGCGACAATCAGGGCCAGCGCACCAAGCGGCGCTCCGCTCATGCTTCCGCTGAGGTTGAGCAGGATCACGCCGGCAAAGCCGACGCCGAGCCCCAACCATTCCATGCGTCGCGGCCAATGGCCGTATAAACCGCCAAACACAGCAGCGAAAAGTGGCATGCTCGCGACCGCGACCGCGGACAATCCGGAGGCGACGCTCTGCTCGGCATAGCAGACGAGCCCGTTGCCGAAGCCGAGCAGCATCGTCCCGGTCAGCGCGGAGTTGATCCATTGCGTGCGTGTCGGCGCCGCCTTGCCGCGCCAGCGCAGGAATGCGTACAGCACGCCGCCCGCACACAGGAAGCGCACGGCCGCCATCAGAAACGGCGGATAAGTCGCCACGCCTATCTTGATCGCGAGGTAGGTCGAGCCCCAGACGAAATAAAGTGAAACCAGCGCAAGGGGAACCAGCACGGCGCGGCTCAGGAACACAGGCGCCGGCGGTTGCGCTTCGATGGCAGTGCAGTTGGACGTATCGTTCATGCGGGTCGATGCCAGTTCAGCGCTAAGCAGTGCGATCGCGAAGGATAGGCTTTCCTTTGGCGACTGCGCGAGGCCCGGTTTCGACGATCAACTTGGAGCCACTTGCGACTCCAGCTTGAGCAATCGATGCTTGCGCGGCGGCCCCCAGCGCCAGCCACCGGGCTGGCCATCGGCACGTACGACGCGATGGCAGGGAACGACGAAGGCAAGTCGATTCGATGCGCAGGCGCGCGCCACCGCACGCGCTGCACGCGGTGCTTCGATCGCTTTCGCAATCTGCGCGTAGCTGCGCGTCTCGCCCCGCGGAATGCGCGTAAGTGCCTGCCACACGCGCCATTGGAATGCGGTGGCACGCAGATCAAACGGGGGCAAAAGCGCATCCGCTGGCGCGGCGCCGGAAAGTTCGGTGAGCACGCGCTCGATCACGCTGCTCAACCACTCGTCGCGGCCATTGTCGATACGTTCGATTCGCGCCTGCGGAAATTCCGTGTGCAGTTCGGCGAGTAAAGTGTCGTCATCGTTACCGATCGACACGGCGCAGATGCCGCGTTCCGTCGCGGCGACGAGTAGCTGTCCGAGTGCGGTTGTGAGCGTCGTATAGCGCAATTGGGTGCCCGCGCCGCCGCGGCGATAGTCGGCCGGCGTCATCCCGAGCAGTGCATTCGCCTGCTCGTAGACGCGACTGCCCGAGCCGAAGCCGGCGTCGTACACCGCGTCGGTGACGCGGCTTCCCTGACGCAGCGCGGACTTGAGCGAATCGAGTTTGAGCTGGCGCGCGTATTCGGCTGGCGACAGGCCAAAGCGCGCGCGAAAGCGTCGCTGCAGATAGGTCGGGCTGAGGCCGACCGCGTGCGCGAGATCGACGAGGCGGGTGTTCTCGCCGCGTGCGGATTCGATCAGGCTGCGAGCGCGTTCGAGCGGGTCGCTACCATGGACTTGTGCGTTCATGACTCGCACCATACGGATTGCCTGAAAGCCCGGCTATCCGATTCTTGCGCCGAGGTCAGCGCGAAGCGGCCGCGGATGCGTCGCGCGACGGTGATCCCGGTACGACCGTGAATTCCCCTTCGATTACGCCTGGTGGCGGCGCGGTGGATTGGCTTGGTCCGCCGGTGCCGGACCCAGGTTGTGCCGAGGCCGATGACGCGGTGCGCAACGCTCGCACGACCATGAAGATCATGCCACCAACGGCAAGCGCAACCAGGGCAAACATGCTGAACGCGATCAGCAGGGCCGCGATGAGGAGACCGATGACACCCACCAGAAGACGGGTCAGCGGATGCCGCGGACGGTATGCGCGGTAGGAACCAAGGAACATCGCTGCTACTCCGTATGCGAAAATGTGGGCCCGTTCGGACGAACGCATGGGCTCATTGTGGGACCATGTGCAACGCTGACAAGTGCTGAAAGATGGCATGAACGACTCACCGCCGCTGTGCCGCCTCGAAGAAATCCCGGATGGCGACGCGATTGCGGCTCGTGTTGACACCGCTGCCGGCGGTTTCGACCTGATCCTGCTGCGCCAGGGCGAGCGTGTGTTTGCGTACCATAATGAGTGCCCGCACGCCGGGCGCAATCTTGACTACGCGCCCGGGCGCTTTATCGTCCGTGACGGCCAACTGACTTGTGCGGTGCACGGTGCGACGTTCGCCGTGACCTCCGGCGCCTGCCTCGGTGGACCTTGCCGCAGCGGACTCGTCGCCATGCCGATCGAAGTGGTCGAAGGCAACGTGCGCCTGCGCTGAACTGCAACCCGCGCCGACTTGCCTGCACTGCGACGGGATTCAATCGACTTGTACGTGCACGTCCTGACGCGCGAGCTGTCCGCCGGCGCAGGCGAAGTTCGACGACGTGCCGAGCACCGAGCGCGTGCGGATGTGCGAACCGGTCACCTCGGTCGGCGCACTCAATACATCGAGCCGATAGCGACCGATGTCGGCCGCGGCCACATCGTTGAAGGTAAACGCGGCATGCGTATCCGCGGCGCTGAACGCGGACTGCCGGGTTTGCAGATCGACGAGGCGCACGACCGCCGTACGCAGCGGTTTGCCGGCCGCATCGTAGGCGGTGCCAGCGACGCTGCAGGCATCGGTCGCGGCGAGTGCGCCGAACGCGGGCGTGGCGAGAATCAGGACCAAGGTAAGGCGGATCATGACGCACCTCCGATGAGTGAGAAGCGTCCATGCGAAGATCTTCCCGCGATCATCCTACTCCGTTGTCCCTCAAGCGCCTGTTGCATTTGCTGTGAAGAGGCACGGCCGAATTCGGCTGTCGAAAAGCGTTCAGGAAAGCGGCGACGCGATACTGGCTGGGGCGCACGAAGCGCGGAAGACACAGGGGGCGGTCGTTGCCTTCCCGGCTACGGCGTATCGGCTCAGCCGCGCCCGAACAGCAGATTCACCGATATCAGCATGATCGTGAGCATCAACACCGTCAGCGGAATGCCGACGCGCATGAAGTCGCGTTGACGGTAACCACCGGGACCGGCAACGATCATGATCACCGGATTTGCGCTGGGAATGAGGAACACATTCGAGGTTGAGATTGCGACGACGAGCGCGTAGACCGCAGGGTTTCCGCCCGAAGCAAGCGCCACGTTGATTGCCATCGGCACCATCATCACGGCCGCGCCGACGTTCGACACAACCTGCGCGCAAAGCAGCGCAAGGATCGCGATGACGGCCTGCAATCCCCATTGTGGCCAGCTTCCAAGATATTTCAGCACTTCCTGCGCGATCCATGCGGCGGCGCCGGTCGAATCCATCGCCCAGCCCAGCGGAATCAGGCAGGCGAGGGTGAAGATCGTCTTCCAGTTGATCGCGGCGTAGGCCTCGTCCATGTTGAGCACGCCGGTCAGCAGCATGCCGACCGCGCCTACCAGCATCGCGATCGACAACTTGATGTCGGTGAACAGGCCCAGACTCATGGCGAGCGCGAAGAAAATCGCAGCGTGCCAGATCTTGCTCGGGCGTTGTTCGTCCTTCGGATAGTCGGTGACGACCACGAAGTCGTGAGACTCGGCGGTTTGTGCGAGGTCGCGCCAGAAACTGTGCAGGACCAGCGTATCGCCGGCGCGCAGCGCAACGGTACGCACGTCTTCGCGGAATACCTGATCGCCTCGATTGACCGCGAGCACCGAGATGCCGTGCGTCTTGCGCAGGCGCAGGTCGCCGATCGACTGCTTTATCCAGCGCGAGTTTGGCGGTATCACGGCCTCTGAAATACCCGCACGCGTCGGGTTGAAAAGGTCCGCGAAATTGCGCAGGCGCGTCTGCACCTGGCACAACTGGTTGTTCGCAAACTCGTTGACTGACTCGCGCTTGCCGAGCACGCCGAGCACGCTGCCGACCCAGATCATCTGGTCAGTCGGCGGAGCCAGCCGCGCCTCGCTGCCGGTCTTGAGTGCAAGAATCAGCGGCGCGCCACGCAGTTGTTCGACTTCGCCGACACTCATGCCGACCAGCGGGCTGTCGGCGGTTACAACAAGTTCGAGCACATCACCATCGATTCCGTAGGTCTCGGCGAAGTAGGTCTCGGTGCGGCCAGGCGTAACCTTCTGCCGATCCTCCTCCTCGTTAGGTAGCAGCTTGCGGGTGAACAGGGCGAAGTAGAGGAGGCCACCCAGCAGCAGTGGAATGCCGATAGGCGCCACCGAGAACAGGCTGAAGGTCTCGATCGTCTGCGCGCCAGGCGGCAGGTTGCGGTTTGCGCTCGCGATCAGGTCGTTGAGCAGGATCAACGGCGAGTTCGAGATCATCGTCATGTTGGTTCCGCACAGGATCATGCAGGCCATCGGCAACAACAGACGCTTGAGAGGAATGCCGGTGCGCGAGCTGACCCGGCTGACCACCGGCACAAAGAGTGCGCTCAATGCCTGACTCTGTATGACCGATGAGAGTGATCCGGCCATTGCATTGATCAGCAGCGATACGCGCGTCTCGACGCCACCGGCGAGCCGCAGAATGAACGATGCCGCCTTGCTCAAGACACCGGTGCGATCGAGTCCGGCGCCCATGATCATCACCGCGATCAGCGAGATCACCGCGTTGCCGGCGAAGCCCTCGAACAACTGCTCGACCGGCAGCAGACGCGTAATGCCGATCACCACGATCACCAGCAACGCGATGAGGTCGGCACGGATCCATTCGAGCACCAGCATCAGCACGGTGAACGCGAGCAACGCGAACACGAGCGCCATGTTGGTGGTGAGGGTCAGGCCGG
>JBDSFA010000269.1:0-5751 GCA_039919785.1 Dokdonella sp.
CCGATATCGCAATGCCGGCGCTCGCTGAGATGCTGCGGCAACGTTTTCGGTCGGAGCTGCGTGATCGCAACGGCACGCGCCTTGGCGGCCAGGCCGGACGCTTGCTCGAGAAGACGCCGAAGAATTCACTGCGCGTGCCATTCCTGGCCAAGGTGTTCCCGCAGGCGCAGTTCGTTTTCCTGTATCGCGACGTGCGCGAAACGCTCAGCAGCATGATCGAAGCCTGGCGTTCGGGCCGCTTCGTCACTTACAAGAATCTGCCCGGATGGACTGGCGAACTGCCGTGGTCGTTGTTGCTGATTCCAGGCTGGCGTGAACTCGGCGGCTTGCCGCTGGCGCAGATCGTCGCCACGCAGTGGGAAGTTGCCACGCGCATGCTGCTCGATGATCTCGCCGCTATTCCGCCGGAGCGCATCACCGTTGCACGTTACGACGCGCTGCTGTCCAATCCCATGGCCGAGATCACGCACTTGTGCAAGGCACTCGATTTCGGCTGGGATCGCCCGATCGACAAGCTGCCGCTGTCGCGCTACACGCTGACGCCGCCTGATCCGAACAAGTGGAAGCGCTACGAAAGCGAAATCAATGCGGTCCTGCCGCAGCTGCAGGCAACCATGGAGCGTGCGCAGAAATTTGCGGCGCGCTAATACGTCTGTAGTCGTCGTGGGTGGCGGAGTCGAAGTGCAACTCTTCGACCTCGCGCCTGCGGGGCCGCGCTGCGCGCGAATGGATGAGGTTTCAGATTGCGGGCATTTCCGCCAGCAGGCGATTCTTCACGTCCGCGTTGACCTCGCCGAGATCGCGATCGGCGCGCGCGAGCAGATCGAGCAGTGCGGGCGTGGGCAGGTAGTCGCAAATCATGTGCGTGCGCGACAGATTCTCGTCGGCGTTCCACACCGCGTGTTGCGCGCTGTTGTTGAGCGCCCACACCTCGCCGGGCAACATGTGGAAGACGCGCCCATCGCAATACATCCAGGCCAACGGATGGGTGACCACCGGCACATGGATGCGGATCGTCTTCAGGAAGTACGGGCCGATGTCGGCGTGCGGCGGCACCATCGCGCCGGCCGGCAGTCGCGCAAGCAGGCAACGTTGCGCGGAAGCGGGCAGTAGCCGCGTGATGATCTCGCGTGCGTAAGGCACGTGCGCGAACGCGTCGCGATCCTCGATCGGCAGGTGGCGCCCTTCCGCTGGCGCGTAGCCGCGCAAGAAGATCGCGCGCGCCGCGTCGTGCGGGCCGAGCCGTCCGCCGCGGGTTTCCCACATCGAATCGGGCAGTGCCTCAACCTCTGCGCTCAGCCGCGCGGAATCCACGTGCAGCGGCAGGCGCGCGCACGCGCCGATCAGCGTGGTTTTGTCGATCACTTCGGGTGTGGCGAACATGGCGAAAGTCTAGCGCATAGCGCACCGGCGCTGGGGCTTGGCGGCACAAAGGCGTTTTTTTTATGCCTGACTTTGTAGCCGCGGTTGCGCACTGGGCGTCGATGGCAGCCCGCGCACGCTGTCCATCACGACACGCGTTGGCGTCCCAGGCCTCAGTCCGCGTGAAACGCGCAACAGCGCCGGCGACCGTCCGGTCAGCTGCGGGACATGAAAGCCCCGTAAGATGAATGGACCGCGCCGCTTCGCAGCGCGTCCCGCAGTGCGACCCACCCACCATCATGGAGTCAGGCATGGCCGCGAAACCGTTTCTCTCCGATATTCAGACTCTCCGCAAGCGCGCGCGCCAGCACATGGAACGTGGCGCTGTGACGGATAGCTATACCTTGAATCGTGACACCGTGCTCAAGCTGCTCAACGAAGCGCTTGCCACCGAAATCGTCTGCGTGCTGCGCTACAAAGCGCACCATTACCTTGCTTCGGGCATCAACGCCAAGAGCGTGGCCGCGGAATTCCTGGAGCATGCAAACGAGGAGCAGGCGCACGTGGACCAGATCGCCGAGCGCATCACGCAGCTCGATGGCACGCCGAATTTCTCGCCCGACGGACTCACCGGTCGCAGCCATTCCGAATTCGTGGTGCCGGAAGACCTTGCCGGGATGATCGAGGAAAACCTCGTTGCCGAGCGCATCGCGATCGACAGTTATCGCGAGATCATCGCCTATGTCGGCGACGCTGATACGACGACCAAGCGCATGCTCGAAGGCATTCTTGCGATGGAAGAAGAGCACGCCGAAGACATGAAGACGCTGATGGAGGACTTCGGCAAGAAAGGCGAGCCGGCCAAGCCGAGCGGCGCGAAGAACAAAAAGAAGTAACGCGGCGACGACCGGGAAGGGTCGCGCGCTCCCGGAGGCGCGCGCGACAAGCCCATCCACAACGGACCCAGCGCATCACCGCGGTGCGCCGGATACAATCGCCGCATGGATTGGGCTGGACGGAGATCGCAGGCATGGCTAGTTGGCTGATTCGCGGCATCGGCGCGCTGCTGCTCGCGTACGTGCTCGGCGTGCTCGCCATGATGTGGTGGTGGGACAACGAACCGCCGCATTTCGATGTCGCAGCGACCGCGCAGGCACGTGTTGCCGGCAAGAACGAGCATGTCGTCACCGGCACCGTCACCACTGCGGCCCTGATGACCACGGCCGAGACCCTGCTCGACAAACGCGGCGGCTATCTGAGCAATGACAAATTCCCGCCCGGCGTGTTGATGGACAACGTGCCGAACTGGGAATTCGGAGTGCTGACGGCGACACGCGATCTCGCGCGTTCGTTGCGCAACGACTTCAGTCGTTCGCAAACCCAATCGGTCGAAGACAAGGATCTGCAGGAAGCCGACCCGCTGTTCAGTTCACCGAACGACCGCTGGTTGCTGCCCAGCTCGGAAAGCCAGTACCGCAAGGCAATCGCGCATGTCGACGGCTATCTCACCCGCCTCAGCGACAATGACGCGAGCAATGCACAGTTCTACGCGCGCGCTGACAATCTCACCGACTATCTGCAGACGGTTTCGGCACGACTGGGTTCATTGTCGCAACGCCTGTCCGCAGCCGCTGGGCAGGTGCGCATCGATACCGATCTTGCTGGCGACCAGCACGCGCAACAGTCGACGCCGGCGACGAGCCCGCGCATGGTGCAGACGCCATGGTTGAAGATCGACGACAACTTCTACGAAGCACGCGGCTACACCTGGGCGTTGCGCGAGCAGCTCGAAGCGATCCGCATAGACTTCGCGCCGATCCTCACCAGCAAGAACGCCCTCGTGAGCCTGGAGCAGGTGATTCGCGAACTCGAGGAGTCGCAGAAATCGCTCGGCAGCCCGATGGTGCTGAATGGCAGGCCGTTCGGCTTTTTTGCCAATCATTCACTGGTGATGGCGAACTACATTTCGCGCGCCAATGCAGCGGTGATCGATTTGCGCGAGCTTCTCAAGCGCGGGTGATTGCAGCGGGTGTCAATCCCGAAGCCGGTTCGCACAAGTTATCGCCAGCGCAGACCAGCAAGCGCGACAGGGTGCACGCCACATGCCAAGATTCCGTATCCCCTGTTCCGATTCAAGGCATTGATGACCTCCCCGTTTTCCTTCCGTGCAGACGGCGCGCTCTGGCGTTTCATAGTCGAGCATCCGTTGTTCCTGGGCTTGCTCCTGCTCGCGCCGATCGTATGGCTGCTGGCGCCCGTTCCGATCGACGAGACGCGCTATCTCGCCGTCGCATGGGAAATGCGCCAGACCGGCGAATTCATCGTGCCGCACCTCAATGGTGCGACTTACGCACACAAGCCGCCGCTGCTGTTCTGGCTGATCAATATCGGCTGGTTGTTCACCGGCGTGCATGCGTGGACGGGGCGTGCAGTCACGCTGGCGTGTTCGCTGCTGAGCCTGGTGCTGGTGCAGCGGTTGACGCTGCGCCTGACCGCATCGGTTGCAGCGGCGCGCTTGTCGATGTGGTTCCTGCTGGGGGCGATTTACTTCGCAGCGTTTGCCAACGCAATCATGTTCGACGTGCCGCTGGCAACCTGTGTGCTGTTTGCAGTGCACGGTGTCGTCGACCTTGTCGACGGACGCACGCGGCGCGGCGTTCTTGTCACCGGCGCGGCCATCGGGCTCGGCATCCTGGTCAAGGGGCCGGTGATGCTGCTCGATATCGCCTTCGTCGCACTGGCTGCACCGTGGTGGGCGTCGGATGCGCTGCGCGATCGACGTGCGCGCTACTTCGGTGCGTTTGCGCTCGCGTTCCTGCTTGGCGCAGCCATTGGGCTTGCCTGGGCGATTCCAGCCGCGCTGCACGGTGGCGATGCGTACGCACGCGCGATCTTCCTCAAGCAGACCTTCGATCGCATCGAAGCCGTGAAAGGCGCGAGCACGCATGGTCGCCCGATCTGGTGGTATGCGGTGGTCTTTCCGCTGATGCTGTTGCCTTGGCCGCTGGCGTTCCGCGGGTCATGGACGAAGATGCGCGCACTGGCGCGAGAACGCGCGGTGCGCCTCGGCCTGGTCTGGGTGGTTCCGACCTTCATCGCGTTTTCACTGATCGGCGGCAAGCAGCCGCACTATCTGCTGCCGACCATTCCGGGCATTGCCCTCATGCTCGGCATCGGGCTCGATCGCGGAGCTCTGCGCGTGCGCGTGCACGTTTTCGCACTGTTTCTGATGGGGCTCGGCATCCTCTTCGCCATGATTCCGCACTATGCGTCGACGCGCGATAGCTACGAATATTTTGGGGATACCTCGTCTTTGTGGGGTGTCGTGGTGGCGGCCATCGGCGTCGGCTTGCTGCTTCGTGCCGGACGCATCGAACACCCTGCCTGGCCGACCTTGGCCACGCTGGCCGTCGTGCTCATGGTCAAGCTTGCGGTCATCGAAGGTCCGGGCGATCGCTACGACATGCGACCGATATCCGCACAGATCGCAGCCGCGCAATCGAGTGGGCAACCGATCGTGCACCTGGGCTGGCATCATGGCGCTTACGAGTTTGCCGGACGCCTCACACAGCCCTTGCCTGTGCTGGAGGACTCCGACGCATTCGCCGCATGGGCGCGGCAGCACCCGGACGGGCTCGTCGTGAGTTTCTACGGGCGCTTCCGCTTTCGCGCAAAACCGCTTTTCACGCAGGCGTTCCGCGGTGTCGAAGCGTCGATCTGGCGGGCGAGCGATGCGCTCGCCTCGGGTGTCGATCCCGCCGTCGCACATACGCGCGATGCGTCCGACGACGCGTCCGACGACTGATATTTTCACCCGCTGCCTTCAGCCGCGGCCCGATGCGTGGCTGCGGGCGCACCACGAAGGTGGTTCCGTGCTGGAACTCAGGCCTTCACTTCGGCGTTGTAGCGTTCGACGCCAGCAAGAATCTCCAGCTTCGCACCGGCGGCGTCGACCCAGCCATCGAGCTTGACCCACTTGCCCTTCTCAAGATCCTTGTAGTGCTCGAAGAAGTAGCCGATGCGCTCGAGCCAATGACCCGATACCTGGCCGATATCGGCGATATGCGCATAGCCAGGGAACGTCTTCGGGTGCGGCACGACGATGAGTTTCTCGTCGGCACCGGCTTCGTCGCTCATGCGCAGCATGCCGACCGGGCGGCAGCGAATCACCGAACCAGGCACCAGCGGCAGCGGCAGGATCACCAGCGCGTCGAGCGGATCGCCGTCACCGCCGAGTGTGTGTGGCACATAGCCGTAGTTGCACGGATAGCGCATCGGCGTCGACAGCACGCGATCGACGAAGATGGCGCCGGAGGCCTTGTCGACCTCGTACTTGACCGGCTCGGCATCCTTCGGAATCTCGATGATGACGTTGATTTCGTCCGGCAC
>JBDSFA010000087.1:0-16835 GCA_039919785.1 Dokdonella sp.
CGCATTGATCTGCGCCACGGACTTGCCGAGCTGGCGCAACACGCGTTCATTGCGGCTGCCGAAAATGCGCGTCAGGAAGCTGTTGAGCATGGGTGGTCTTCGATTGGGAAACGTTTTATAGGTAAGCGGATGCCGCGCAAGAAGCGGTCACGGGCGCTGTTGCGAAAAAGCGCGACCACAAATGACCTGCTTTTGCGCGATTGGACCCATGAGCGCGCGCACGGGGCCGACGATGATACGGCGCGCCCTCGACACAAGCCAGTTTTGTGCGGCATGGCACCGTTTCAAGGGCACGGCCTGATGTGAGCCCGCGGGCGCCCCGTTGCCAAAGGCACGGCCTTCGCTGCCGCAGGCGAATACCCGGTCGGCGTCGAAACAACGACTCAGGCGCGCGTGGCCCGCGTCGACTTGACGTAGGCCATGGGATTCACGGCACGTCCGTTCAACCACACCTCGAAATGACAATGCGGTCCGGTCGAGCGACCGGTGGAGCCGACCTTTGAGATCACCTGCCCTGCGTGCACGCGCGTGCCGACTTCGACAACAAATGCGGAATTGTGCGCATAACGGGTCATGTATCCGTTGCCATGATCGATTTCGACGACGTTGCCGTAGCCGCTGCGCTCACCGGCGTAGGTAACGACGCCATCCGCCACGGCACTGACCGGCGTTCCTTCCGGCGCCGAGAAATCGACACCCATGTGAATCGCTGCGTGGCCATCGAACGGATCCGAACGATCGCCGAAGCCCGACGCAATGTAACCCTGCGCCACCGGCATGCCGCTCGGCAGCAGGGCATTGTCGATCTTTCGATCACGCAACAGGTTTTCGAGCACGTCAAGCTGGGACTGCTCGCGATCAAATTCGGCGCGCAGGTTGTCGATACCGCTTTGCAACGGCAGCGCCATGCTGAGGCCGGTTGCGGGCTCTTCGGGGCCACCCAGTGCCGGATCGCTGACGAAATCGAACTCGCCATCGTCGAGCTTGCCGATCTGGGTCAGACGCTCACCGAGGGCATTCAGGCGGGTTGCATGGGCTTGCAACTGGCCCAATTGCAGCGCAAGCGCATCAAGGTTGCGGTGTGAATCGCTATCGAGGTTCGACAATAGCGCGCGTTGGGCGGTAATCGCGTTGCGCAGCGCGGAAACTTCGCGCAGATCGCGACCGTGCGGATTTTGAAGCAGGAGCGTCGCGGCAACACCGAGTGCGACGAAGAACAGCGCGCATCCGCTGACGGCGGCCATCGCGCGCAGACGACCGCGCTGACTGGCCAGATCGATGCGGCGTGGCAAGAAGCTCGCATTGCGGACGATAATGATGTTCATGCTTGTTGAGCGCCGAGTTCGTGTTTGCCATGTCGCCAAGTCGCAATCCCCTCCGTGACTCCGCACCAGGCCCCAAGCCTTTCGCGGAGTGCATCGCACTCGACACGCTCGCGGATCGCGCGCGCGCGCTGGATGCATTGGATGAACGATTACGCCACCTCTTGCCTGCTGCGGTTGCGCGCGAGACCAGGCTCGCGGACGTCCGCAACGGACGCATTGTCTTTCTGGCGTCGAGTCCGACCTGGGCCAGCCGCATCAGGCTTTATCAATCTGCGTTGATTGCGGAAGCTCGTGCCGCTTTGGGCGGCAGCGTCGAACGTTTTGCCGTGAAAGTGGCGCCCTTGTCGACTGTCCCCCCGGACCCGACAAAGCCGAAACCGCTTTCTGCCGCCACCGCCCGCCATTTGCGGGCAACAGCGAACACTCTCTCCGACCCGGAACTCCGAGCCCTCTATCTACAACTGGCGTCCATCGCCACAGATGATTGATTTCCAGACGAAGCCAGGGCAGCTTCGATTCACGCGAGTGGCCTTCTGGCGAAGACCGGCTTTCTTGTTATTTGCGGGACGGGTATCGTGCCGCAACCTGCTTCACAACACACGTCCCCAACAGGACGCTTTCTGCGCCGGAGGGGTGTCTACGCGCCCTCTCCGAAACGACACCTTACCGGCGCCGTGCTTAATTTCTTGTGATGCGATTCGCCTCCTGCAAACCGTATCGCCATTATTGCGATCCTCTAAACCGCCTGCGCCGGATGGGCGTAGGAAATAGGCGCTGCGCTCTCGTCCTCGAAACTGACTTCTTCCCACGCCGCCGCTTCTGCGAGCAGGGTGCGCAGCAATTTGTTGTTCAGTTCATGCCCGGACTTGTAGCCGTAGAACGCGCCGATAAGACTGTGGCCGAGCAAGTACAGATCACCGATCGCGTCCAGGATCTTGTGTTTGACGAACTCGTCTTCGTAACGCAAACCGTCTTCGTTGAGCACACGGTAGTCATCGAGGACGATGGCATTGTCCATCGAACCGCCGAGTGCCAGATTTTTCTCACGCAGCATCTCGATATCGCGCATGAAGCCGAACGTGCGCGCGCGACTGACTTCCTTGACGAACGAGGTCGTCGAGAAGTCGATCTCGGAGGTCGAGGTGCGCTTGGTGAACATGGGATGGTTGAAGTCGATCGAAAAACCGACCTTGAAGCCATCGAACGGCTCGAAGCGAGCCCACTTGTCACCGTCGCGGACGGTAATGGACTTCTTGATGCGAATGAAACGCTTGGCCTTGGCCTGTTCCTCGATGCCTGCCGACTGCAACAGGAACACGAACGGGCCCGCGCTGCCGTCCATGATCGGCACTTCAGGTGCCGACAGGTCGACGTATGCGTTGTCGATGCCGAGCCCGGCCATCGCCGAGAGCAAATGCTCGATCGTGGCGACACGGACATCCCCCTTGACCAAGGTGGTCGAGAGACGTGTATCGCCTACGTTTTCGCAACAAGAACGAAGGTCCACCGGATTGGGCAGGTCGACGCGGCGGAAAACGATGCCGGTATCGACTGCTGCCGGTCGCAAGGTCATATACACCTTGTCACCCGTGTGAAGACCCACGCCTGTCGCCCGAATTACATTCTTGAGCGTGCGCTGTCTGATCATTTTTTTGGTTTGACCCCTGGGGCAGGAGCTCACAAAACATCGGCGAGGTTAGCACAGCAAGTTTGTGCTGAAAAGTTAAGCGATGTATGCGCCCCACAAGTGTTGGGTTTTTGCAACACTTGCCGGCAATTTGCGCGCCTGTTGCCCGCTCCATGAGCGGGTCAGGGCGGGGTTTGAATTTCGTATGCGGGAAGAAGCAAGAAGCAGCGCTCGATTTCGATTCCCGCAGCGAAGTCAACGGCATAAATGCCTGCACGGCCGATCGCCCATGCAATCAGCAGCGACGACAGCGTTCGCCATCATGGCGCCGCATGATGACGTTCGCCGCCGGTCGGCGTGTTCGATGCGCCGCCGGCTTCGTTGCCCAAAGTCCGCCCGGATTGGACGAACCTCGGGTCAGGATGGGTAACCGCTCAACTCAATCCGCCTGACGCCGCAGGAAGGCAGGAATGTCGAGATAGTCGCCGGATGTCTCCTGCGGTACAGCGCGATCAATGGCCTCGGCGCGCATCGGCTGCCCCGGGATCCCGAGGTAATCGACCTCACCGGTCGTCGCATTGCGCACCACGCGCATCGCCGGCCGCTGTGCGGAGACGATCTCGCGCTCGCGATGATCGCGCAACGGCTGCCGTGCGACGGCACGGTTGAGACCAGTCGCGACCACGGTGACGCGGATATCGTCCTTGAGTTCCGGATCGAGCGCCGTGCCCACCACCACCGTCGCGTCCTCGCTGGCGAACTCGTGGATGACCTGGCCGATGTCGTCAAACTCGCGCATCGTAAGATTAGTGCCGGCCGTGACATTGACCAGGATGCCGCAGGCACCGGCGAGGTTGACGTCGTCGAGTAGCGGATTGTTGATCGCCGCCTCGGCTGCCGCGACCGCTCGGTCGTCGCCGCGCGCGGTACCCGTACCCATCATCGCCATGCCCATTTCGCTCATCACGGTGCGCACGTCGGCAAAGTCGACATTGATCAGGCCTGGGCGCGTGATCAGATCCGCGATGCCCTGCACAGCGCCGAGCAACACGTCGTTGGCCTGCTTGAATGCACTCAGCAGGGTCACGTCTCGACCAAGAACCGTCAGCAGCTTTTCATTCGGCACGATGATCAGTGAGTCGCAGTACTGGCCGAGCTCCTCGATACCCTTCAGCGCAACCTGCATGCGCCGACGGCCCTCGAACGGAAACGGTTTGGTAACGACCGCGACCGTGAGGATGCCCATTTCCTTGGCGAGTTGCGCGACCACCGGTGCTGCACCGGTACCGGTGCCACCGCCCATGCCGCAGGTGATGAACACCATGTCGGCGCCGGTCAGAAGTTCGACGATGCGCTCACGATCCTCGAGCGCGGCCTGACGACCAACCTCGGGATTCGCACCGGCACCCAGGCCCTTGGTGACATTCGCGCCTAGCTGCAACGTGAATTTCGCGCCACTGCCCTTGAGCGCCTGCGCATCGGTATTGGCGCAGACGAAATCCACGCCTTCGACGCTGGCCTGCACCATGTGGCTGACCGCATTGCCGCCGCCGCCGCCCACACCGACCACCTTGATGATCGCATTCGGTGCCATTCTTTCAACGAGTTCGAACATTTTCCCATCCTCCGCAAAGTGATGCCGCTTGTTTCTATTCATTCGCGGGTGCGTGACCTCCGTGGTCCGCCCCGTCTGCACCGACTGGCGCGCCGATGCCTCGCGACCGTTTCGGTCGCCTCGCAGCGCGTCCTGCGCTGCGGTTCCCGCATGACATTCATCGATGGCTAAAATTCTCCCTTGAACCAGGTCGAAACCCGGTTCCACAATCCACTGACCGCCGACGCACTGGCCGGCGCACTGCGCGCACCATCGCGTCGGCTGCCGTACAGAAGAAGGCCAACCCCGGTCGCATGCATCGGGTTCGCGACGACATCCGCGAGACCACTGACATGCTGCGGAGTACCCAGGCGCACCGGCATGTGGAACAGTTCCTCGGCGAGATCGAGCGCGCCTTCCATGCGCGCGGCGCCGCCGGTCAGTACGATGCCGGCGCGCACGAGTTCCTCACGTCCGCTGCGGCGCAGGTCCGCCTGCACCATCTCGAAAATTTCCTCGTAGCGCGGCTGCACCGCCTCGGCGAGGTTCTGCCGTGCCAGCCGACGCGGCGGGCGATCGCCGACGCTCGGCACCTGAATTGTTTCCTCGGCGTGCGCGAGCTGGGCCAACGCACAGGCGTAACGAACCTTCAGTTCCTCGGCGTGCGCGGTCGGCGTGCGCATGAGGTGCGCAATGTCCGACGTCACCTGATCGCCACCAATCGCGAGCGAGGTCGTGTGACGTAGCGCGCCACCGGTATAGATCGCAATGTCGGTCGTGCCGGCGCCGATATCGACCAGACATACGCCCAGCTCACGCTCGTCATCGGTCAGCACGGCGCGGGCGGACGCAACCGCCGCTGGCAACAATTCGTCAACCTGCAAGCCGCATCGATTGATGCATTTGGTGATGTTCTGGATCGCGCTCGCGGCGCCGGTAACCAGGTGCACGTTCGCTTCCAGACGCACGCCCGACATGCCGACCGGATGACGGATGCCCTCCTGGCCATCGATGAGGTATTCCTGTGGCTCGCGGTACAACACGCTGCGATCGGCCGGAATCGCAATCGCACACGCCGAAGTCAGCACCGCTTCAAGATCCGCCGGGCTGACTTCGCGATCGCGGATCGGCGAGGTACCGTGCGAGTTTTCGTCCTTGATGTGGCTGCCGGCGATCGAGGCGTAGACCGAGCGGATCTGGCAACCGGCCATAAGCTCGGCTTCCTCGATCGCGCGCTGAATCGAATGCACGGTCGAGTCGATGTCCACGACGACGCCGCGCTTGAGTCCGTGCGCCGCGTGCGAACCGATGCCGATGATCTCGACCGGCTCGCCGGGCGCATGCTCGCCGACGATCGCAACGATCTTCGAGGTGCCGACATCGAGGCCGACTATGAGATTTTTTTCACTCTTGCGGTTCATGTCTGGGCCGGGAATAGGGAATGGAGAATCGGGAATGGGGACGCGAGATGCGCAATCGAAGTGACCGCTCTGTCGATTCCCGATTCCCGATTCCCGGTTCCCGCCGGCGACGGTACCGCCGGCGGCCAGCGCATCGAAAAGCCGTTCTCATAGCGCAGGTCGACATAGGTGGGTGGCTCCGTATGGGCCCCGACGAGCCGCGGCCACACATCGAGGAAGCGCTGCAGACGGCGCTTGGAATCTTCTCGTCCGAGCTCGATGACGGCGCCTGAAGCAAGCTCGATCTTCCAGCCACCGCGGGGCGACAACGTGACCGCGTCGATCATCAGTCCGCTGCCACTGAACTCCTTCAGGCAATCGACGTAGAACGCGAGCACATCGGCAAGACGATCGTCGGGACCCGCGAGCCGCGGCAGGCCCTGCAGGCCATTCGCGCCGACGACACTGAAAATGGCTCCGCGCCGATTGATCAGGCGATCTTCGCCCCAGCGCGCATAGGGTTGCTGTTCGTACACAACCAGATCGATCGTGTCGGGCCAGCGTTTGCGTGCTTCGGTGCGCTCGACCCAGGGCAGTTTCGCGACAGCATCGCGCACGCGTTCCAGCTTGATCGCGAAAAAGCCTTCGCCCAGCAGCGGTTGCGCCGCAGCGCTGATCTGTTCCGCGCTGACGTGGTTGAACTCTGCGCGCACGCTGAGCTGGGTAACAGGCCAACGATCACTGGCGAACCAGCCATTGAGCACGCCGATGACGGGCAATGCGACCAGGGTCAGCGCGATGCCCCAGGCAACCAGCTTTAGCAAGCCGTTGCCGTTCATGCGCCGTCCCTCACAAACGATGTTTCTAGCACGCGCCAGCACAGTGTCTCAAAATCGATGCCAACGACGCCTGCCGCTTTGGGCACCAGCGAATGACTGGTCATTCCTGGCGCGGTATTCACTTCGAGCAGGAAGTTCTTGCCGGCGCGATTGCGCATCACATCGACACGCCCCCAACCGGAGCACCCTGCGGCATCGAAAGCCGCGAGCGCGAGCGCGCGAATGTCGATTTCCGCGTCGCCATCCAGTCCCGGACACAGATACTGAGTGTCTTCGGCGACGTATTTCGCGTGGTAGTCGTAAAACGCGCCCTTGGGCACGATACGGATCGACGGCAATGCCTCGCGTCCGAGGATGGCAACCGTGAGTTCATCGCCTTCGATCATTTCCTCGACCAGCAGATCGCCTGGATAGCGCGCCGCGAGTTCCGCCGCAGCGGCAAGATCCTCGTCGCGGAACACGCGCGTCACCCCGACGCTCGACCCTTCGCAGGCGGGCTTCACGATCACCGGCAAACCGATCCGTGCTGCTGCGGCTTGCACGTCCAGGCCATTCGCCTCAACGCCCTTGCGCAAGGCGACGAAGCGCGGCGTCGGCAAGCCTTCGGCGATCCACACTTGCTTGGTACGGACCTTGTCCATCGATAACGCGGAGCCGAGGACGCCGGAACCGGTGTACGGAACATGCAGGGATTCCAACGCGCCTTGCAGCACGCCGTCTTCGCCGCCGCCGTGCTGGCCATGCAGGATGTTGAAAACGCGCGCGTAGTGGCCTGCGCGAAGCGCATCGAGCAAGGCCGGGATGCCGTCGACTGCATGCGCATCGACGCCACGCGCGCGTAGTGCAGCGAGTACGTTGCGACCGGAGTCGAGCGAGACCGCGCGTTCTGCCGACTCGCCACCCATCACGACGGCGACGCGTCCAAAAGAGCCAGGATTCGAGATTTTCGAATCGGGGATCGGGAATGCGGCCATCAGGCGACTCCGTTCGTATGCAAATTTCCGCGGCGCGCAAGTTCCGCCGCTTCGGCGCCGATGTCACCGGCGCCGAGCAGTAGCAACAAATCGCCGTCTTCGAGCAGCGGCGCAAGCGCCGCAGGCAGGTCGCGTGGATGTTCGATGAGCACCGGATCGACCTTGCCTCGCGCGCGCACCGCGCGCGCCAGTGCACGACCGTCGGCATTCGCAATCGGCGCTTCGCCTGCCGGATAGACCTCGGTCAGCACCAGCACATCCGTTTCGGCGAGGACATTGGCGAAGTCGTCGAGCAGGTCACGCGTGCGCGAGTAACGGTGCGGCTGGAACGCGACGACGAGACGACGCTCGGGCCAGCCCGCGCGCGCCGCCGCGAAGACCGCAGCGAGTTCACGCGGATGATGGCCGTAGTCGTCGACCAGCAATGCGTGACCGCGCTCGAGCTTGAGCTCGCCACGCAATTGAAAGCGGCGCCCGACGCCCTGAAATTTTTCCAGTGCGCACTGCATGGCCTCCGGTGGCACGCCGAGCTGCCAACCGACAGCGCATGCAGCAAGTGCGTTCAGGACATTGTGCCGACCGGGCAAATTGAGCCTTACCGCGACGACTGGGCCGTTTTCCGGCAGGTGCAAGGTGAATTGCGTCGCGCCACCGCGCTGACGCAGGTTCGACGCACGTACGTCGGCGTCGGCTGCGTCGATTCCATAGGTGAGTACGCGTCGGTTCGTCTCGCGCGCGAGCGCCGCCACTTCGGGATCATCGATGCACAGTGCGGCCACACCGTAGAACGGCAGACGATGCAGGAAGTCGCTGAAGGCCTTCTTCACGCGTTCGAAGTCACCGCCATAATTTTCGAGGTGGTCGGCATCGATATTGGTGACAATCGCGATGACCGGCGACAACAGCAGGAAGGAGCCGTCGGATTCGTCCGCCTCGGCAACCAGATATTCGCCCGTGCCCAGTCGTGCATTCGCGCCGGCCGCAATCAGCTGGCCGCCGATCACGAACGTTGGATCGAGCCCTGCTTCGGCGAGCACGCTGGCGGTGAGGCTGGTGGTGGTGGTCTTGCCGTGTGTGCCAGCAACGGCGATTCCGCGCCGGAAACGCATCAGTTCGCCAAGCATCTCCGCGCGCGGCACGATAGGAATGCGTCGTTCCCGCGCCGCGAGGAGTTCCGGGTTGTCGGGTTTGATCGCACTCGATACGACCAGCACGTCGGCATCGGCGACGTTCGCCGCATCGTGTCCGCGGTCGATGCGCGCGCCGAGTCCGGCGAGCCTGCGCGTGGTCGTGTTGTCGGCCTTGTCCGAACCGGACACCAAATAGCCCAGATTGCACAACACCTCGGCGATGCCGCTCATGCCGACGCCGCCAATACCGACGAAGTGCACGCGACGGAAGTCCTGCATGATATCGGCATGCTGGGCGAGGCGCGCAGGCGTCATGCACCCACCTCGAGACAAACGTCCGCGATGCGCTTGGCTGCATCGGGCTTCGCGAGTGTGCGAGCTGCCCTCGCCATCTTCAGCAACTTCACGCGGTCGCCGACTTCCTCAAAGACGGCACCGAGGCGCTTGACGAAATCGTCGGTTTCCGAAACCAGACGCGCGGCGCCGACGGCGACCATCGCCTCTGCATTTTTGGTCTGATGGTCATCAACGGCATGCGGGTATGGCACCAGGATCGCCGGCACACCGGCTGCCGCAAGCTCGGCCAGCGTGAGTGCGCCAGCGCGACAGATGACCAGATCGGCCCATGCATACGCGGAGGCCATGTCGTCCTCGAATGGCACGACATCGGCATCAATGCCGGCAGCCAGGTACGCCGCCCGCGCTTTGTCGAAATGTTTGGCACCGCATTGATGGCGCACCATCACCGGCAGGCGAGAGCCGCGCCGGCGCAGCACTTCGGGCAAGGCCGCGTTGAGACTCTGCGCACCCTGGCTACCCCCGAGCACGAGAAGCTTCAGCGGACCTTCGCGACCGGCATAGCGTGCCGCAGGCGATGGCAACGCGGCGATCGATGGGCGTACCGGATTGCCCACCCACTCGCCTTGCGGGAATACATCGGCGAAGCCGGTCAATACGCGCTGCGCGCTACGCGCAAGCAATCGATTGGTCACGCCGGCGATTCGATTCTGCTCATGCACCACCAACGGAACATTCGCAAACCGTGCCGCGATTCCACCGGGTGCAGCGGCATAGCCGCCGAGCGAGAGCACGCTGCGAGGCGTGTAGCGCTTCAGGGTCGCGCGCGCGCCGAGAGTCGCGCTGGCCAGCCGAAAGGGCATCAACAACGTGGTCAGCACGCCCTTGCCGCGCAAGCCGCCGATAGCCAGTGTCTCGATACGCAGCCCTGTTGCGGGACCAGTCGTGTTTCGAGTCCGCCTGATGCCCCCAGCCACACGACGGGAATCTTGCGCGCGGCGAGTTCGTCCGCAACCGCGAGTCCCGGGAAAATGTGTCCGCCGGTACCGCCAGCCATGATCATGACCGGACCATTCGGATTGGCGACAGATGCGCTCACGAGCGCACCTCGACGAACTGGCGTTCGGCGATGACCTGCATCATCGCGTTGTCCGCGCGGCTGACTTCGTAACTCACGCGGACGAGCAAGCCGATGGCGGCGCAGGTCATCATCACGCTCGATCCGCCTGAGCTGATCAAGGGCAAGGTCAAACCCTTTGTCGGCAGCACGCCGAGGTTCACGCCGATAGACACCAAGGCCTGCAGAGCGAGCATCAGCGAAACACCAAACGCACAATAGCCGGCGAATCGCTGGTTCTGTTCGACCGCACGCAAGCCGATCACGAAGCCGCGCCCGACCAGCCAGGCAAATAAAACGAGCACCAGCACGATGCCGGCGAGACCGAGTTCTTCTGCGATCACGGCAAGGATGAAGTCGGTATGTGCTTCGGGCAGATAGAACAGTTTCTGCACGGACGCGCCGAGCCCGACGCCGAACCACTCGCCGCGACCGATCGCGATCAACGCCTGGGTCAACTGGAAGCCGTCCTTGAACGGGTCAGCCCAGGGATCGAGGAACGAGGTCATGCGTTTGACGCGGTAGTCCTGGCTCATTGCCGCAGCGGCCAGCAAGGGCGCGGCGATTGCGCCGAGCAGGGCGAGATTGCGCACACGCGCGCCGCCGAGCCAGACCATGCCGAGCGTGACCGCCATCAACAGCGTGGCCGAGCCGAAATCCGGTTGCGCCAGCAACAACACCATCAGGATTCCAGCAATGCCAAGTGGCTTGATCACGCCGAACAACCTGGTCTGTACATTGTCGCGATGGCGTACGAGGTAGCTCGCCATGTAGACGACGAGGATGAGCTTGACCGCCTCCACCGACTGAAAACCGAGGAAGCCGAGGCGAATCCAGCGTCGCGCACCGTTGACGCGGATTCCGATGAACGGCACGAACACCAGCAGCAACAACGCGATGCCACCGAGCAGCAGCAACCCGGCATGGCGTTCGAGCCACTCCAGTTCAATGCGTGACATCACGACGGCGGCAGCCAGGCCGAGTCCGATGAAGACCAGATGGCGCAGAAGGTAGTAGAACGGCCCGACGTGCTGACCGTCGGCAACCGCGATTGAACTCGACGAAACCATCACGATGCCGAGGCTCGCCAGCATCAGCGCGGCAAGCACCAGGCTGAGGTCGTAACGCCCTTTCGCCTCGCTGTGGCGCGTTGCTTGCGATTCGTTGTTGAAATCGAAGAGCAGCATCAACGTACCCCGAAAGAAAGTCCGGCAGCCGCAGGCAGCCGACTACCGTCCCTCGCCCGCGCAGCGGGAGAGGGGGGGACCACTTGCAAAGCAAGTGGTGGGGTGAGGGAACGCGCAGTGATTTTTGCGGTTCTCATCAGCGCACCTTCAACGTCGCCAGACCGATCAACACCAGCACCACGCTGATGATCCAGAAGCGAACGATCACACGCGGTTCCGGCCAGCCCTTGAGTTCGAAGTGATGGTGAATGGGCGCCATCCGGAAGATCCGCTTGCCGGTCAGCTTGAAGCTTGCGACCTGCAGCATCACCGACGCGGTTTCCATGACGAACACGCCGCCCATGATCAGCAACACCACTTCCTGACGAACGATCACCGCGACACACCCGAGCGCCGCGCCAATCGCCAGTGCACCGATGTCGCCCATGAAGACCTGTGCCGGATACGTGTTGAACCACAGGAAGCCGAGCCCGGCGCCGCCGAGCGCACTGCAGAACACGGCAAGCTCACCCGCACCGGGTATCGCCGGAATGCCGAGGTATTCGGAGAACACGCGATTGCCGGCGACATAGGCGAACACGCCGAGCGCGGTCGAAACCAGCACGCTCGGCATGATGGCGAGTCCATCGAGTCCGTCCGTGAGGTTCACCGCATTGGAGAAGCCGACGATGATCAGATAGGCAAGCCCGATGAATGCAGCGGCGCCCGCAGTTGCGAGCCATGGCGAGGTCGCCAGCGTATCGGCGGCGTAGGCCAGAGGCACCTGCGCGTGCTTGATCAGCGGTAGGTAGAACGTGGTTGCCGCGGGGGTGTCGGCGGTGAAATACAGAAACAATGCAACGCCGAGACCGAACACCGATTGCCAGAAATATTTCCAGCGCGCAGCGAGGCCACGACTGTCCTTCAACACCAGCTTTTTGTAATCGTCGTAGAAACCGATCGCACCGAACGCGACAGTGACGCCAAGCACTAGCCACACATAGCGATTGCGCAGGTCAGCCCACAACAAGGTCGAGACGGCGATCGAGGCGATGATCAGGACGCCCCCCATCGTCGGCGTACCCGCCTTGACCAAATGCGACTGCGGTCCGTCGCTGCGGATGACCTGACCCGCCTTCACGTCGGCGAGCTTGCGGATGATCGCGGGACCCGCGAGCAGCGACACCGCGAGTGCCGTCAAGGAACTCATGATCGCGCGGAAGGTCAGGTACTGGAACAGGTGGAATCCACTGACCCAGGCCTTCAGCAAGTCGGCAAGCTCAAGCAACATGTCGCTCGCCTCCGTTGTTGCCCGCACGATCCAGCAGCGCATCGACGATGCGATCCATGGCTGACGAACGCGAACCCTTGACCAGCAAACTGACGTTGGGTCGAAATTCCTTGCGCAAAGCGTCGATCAACTGCGTCTGGTCGGCGTAGTGCAGCGCGCCGCCGTTGAACGCGTCGACGGCAGCACGACTGAGCTTGCCGACCGCCCGCAGGCGCTGGATGCCGCTGCGCTTGGCCAGCGCCCCGACTTCCGCATGCAGGCGTTCGGCATCCGCGCCGAGTTCGGCCATGTCGCCCATCACCAGCACGCGTTCGCCACCCTCGTTCGCAAGCGTCGCGATGGCTGCGGCAAACGAACCGGGATTGGCGTTGTAGCTGTCATCGATCAGCACTGCGCCTGATGCATGAGTGTGGCGCATCAGTCGTCCGTCGACGCTGGGCGCGCCTTCGAGTCCCGCGCGAATCGTTGTCAACGGCACACCGAGCGCTATCGCGACAGCGCTCGCGGCCAGTGCATTCATCACGTTGTGGCGGCCAGCGAGCGGTAACGCGACTTCGGTACTCGCAGTGGGCGTAAGCAGCCGGAAATGCCCATCCGCATTCACGTCGGGATCGAGATTCGCGCTGATGTCGGCGCGTCGCAGCAAGCCAAAACGCAGGCTCTTGCGCGCGCTCGATATGCGCGAAAAATATTCCGCAAACGCGTCATCGGCATTGATGACAGCGACACCATCGGCGGGCAATGACCGGTAGATCGCGCCCTTCGTTTCGGCGACACCCTGGAGTGAGCCCATGCGCTCCAGATGCGCAGCAGCTACGTTGTTGACCACGGCTACGTCGGGTTGCGCGATACGCGCGAGATAGGCGATGTCACCCGGCTTGCCTGCCCCCATTTCAAGGACGGCGAATTCGCTGTCTTGGGGCATCGCGAGCAAGGTCAGCGGCAGGCCGATCTCATTGTTGAAGTTGCCGGCGTTGACGTGCGTGCGACCATGCCGCTCGAGGATCGACGCAACCAGGGTCTTCACCGTGGTCTTGCCGTTCGAGCCCGTGATGCCGACGACCCGCGCGCGGCTGCGTGCGCGCACAGCGCGTGCGAGCTCGCCGAGCGCCAACACCGTATCGGCAACGACGATTTGCGGCAAGTCGACGTCGAGCAGATGTGTCACCAGCAGTGCGGTCGCGCCACGTTCACGGGCAATCGCAGCAAAGGCATGCCCGTCGTGGCGCTCGCCCTTGAGTGCAACGAACAACATGCCGATCGCCAGCGTGCGCGTGTCGGTCGAGACCGCGCCTATCATCGCGTCCTGGCCATGCAGTTGGCCGCCGGTCCAATGGGCAATGTCAACCAGACGCAGGTTCAACATGTACGCTGCCCCAGAACGTGACGAGCAATGGCCAGATCATCGAAGGGCTGCTTGTTGCCGGCAATTTCCTGGTAGGACTCATGGCCCTTGCCGGCAATGAGCACCACGTCGCCCGGTTGCGCCCATCCGATTGCTTGCGCAATGGCGGCCGCACGGTCGCGCTCGATCGTCACCCGTTGTGGCTGTTCAAGCCCGGCAATGATCTGCTCGATGATCGTGTCGCCATCTTCACCACGCGGATTGTCGTCGGTGACGAGGATGCGGTCGGCCAAGGCCTCGGCGATCGCGCCCATTTGCGGCCGTTTTCCGGCATCACGTTCGCCGCCACAGCCGAACAGGCAGACCAGTCGCCCTACGCAGTGCGCGCGCAAGCTTGTCAATGCCTGCTCCAGCGCATCCGGCGAGTGTGCGTAATCGACCACCACCAACGGCTGCGCGCCCACACCGCCAAGGCGACTCATTCGTCCGGCGACCGGGTCGAGTATTGCCAGCGCGGCGCAAATCGCCGCAAACGACAGTCCCAGTTGACCGAGGCAAGCGGCAACTGCCAGCAGATTCGAAATGTTGAAACGACCGAGCAGACGGGTGGCGACGATACCTTCCCCCCAGGGCGTGATGAGCCGGAAAGATTGCCCGCCAGCGCCGCTTTCAATATCGCGCGCGACGATTTCGCCTTCATCGTGGTCCAGCCCATAGCGCAACAAGGTGACGTTCGCGGGTACGCGCGTTGCCAGCGCTCGACCGAACGGATCGTCAAGATTGATGATCGCGGCGCTGAGCCCGGACCACGCAAACAATCGCTCTTTGGCGTCACCGTAAGCGGCCATCGTGCCGTGGTAATCCAGATGATCGCGGGTCAGGTTGGTGAATACGGCAAGATCGAATGCAACCGCATTGACGCGGCCCTGATCGAGCGCATGTGACGACACCTCCATCGCTACATGGCTCGCGCCTTCGTCACGAAACTGCGCCAACAGACCGTGCACGGCGATCACATCGGGCGTCGTCCGCTCGCCCTCGCGAGTCGCGCCGTAGAGCCCCGCACCCAAGGTGCCGATTGTCGCGACGATGTGGCCGGCATGATGCAGCGCTTGCGCAAGCAGTTGCACCGTCGACGTCTTGCCGTTGGTGCCGGTGACGCCGATGACTTGCAGTGCATGCGATGGCTCACCGAAGAAACGCGCAGCCATCGCGCCGAGTCCGTCGCGCAAGTCGTCCACCCAGACCGTCGGTGTCACTTCGCCATCGATGGGGTGGCGGGCATCGGGCGCGAACGGAGCGGGAACCGGCTTTTCCGCCAGGATCACCGCTGCTCCGCGCGCCGATGCCGCCGGGGCAAACTTGATGCCGTGGGTTGTCGCGCCAGAGAGGGCGATGAACGCATCGCCCGGGCTGACCTGACGCGAGTCGAGCGTGAGGCCGTGAACGACGATGTCCGCCGTTGCGCCGGCATCAGCGCGACCTTGCAACAATTCGCGCACGCTCATGGCGCGATGCGTCGCGTTCATTCGGGTACACCCTCCGCAAAATCCGGCTCGGCAGTGGGGCCGTCCGGCGCCTGCTTTGCAGGGTGCAGGGTATGCCCGGAATCAGGCGCTGCGGTGTACCAGTTCTGGACATTGTCGGGCGATACGTCAAGCAGGCGCAGTGCGCCTTCCATGACCTTGCTGAATACCGGCGCGGAAACCAGGCCGCCGTAGTACGGACCCTGCGGATCATGGATCACCACCACGCCGACCAGACGTGGCGCGCTCGCTGGAGCCATGCCGACGAACAGCGAGATATGTTTTTTCTGATAGCCACCGCCGGCCGAGATGCGCGACGTGCCCGTCTTGCCAGCCACGCGATAGTTCGTGATCGCCGCCTTCAGGCCGGATCCTTCCGGCGTCACCACCGTTTCCAGCATCGTGCGCAAGCTTGCCGCGATCTGCGGATCGATCACCGCATGATCAGGGTTTTGCGCGCCCTTGACGAAGGTCGGAGAGCGCAAGCGGCCGTCGTTGGCGAGCGCAGCGTAGCCCTGCGCAATCTGCAGTGGCGTCATGCTGACGCCGTAGCCGTATGCGATCGTGGCCTGCTCGACCGGCCCCCAGTTTTTCGCAATGGGCAGATTGCCCGGCGACTCGCCCGGAAAACCGCAACCCGTGACTTCGCCAAAACCAAAACGATGAAACACGTCGTAGAGGTGATCGCGCGTCATTGTTGCAGCGATCTTCGCCGCCCCGACGTTGCTTGAATGCGTGATCACGCCGGTGACGTCCATCAACCCCTTGTTGTGTACGTCGTGAATAATGGTTCCGTCAAACAGGCGCAACGATCCGGGGTTGGTATCGACCGGTGTATGCGGCTTCCATTTGCCGCTTTCCAGCGCCGCGGAAATCGTGAACGCCTTCATCGTCGAACCTGGTTCGACCACATCCGTGACTGCGCGGTTGCGCCGATAGGCAGGGTCGACATTGCCGCGCGCGTTTGGGTTGAACGACGGCTGGTTGACCATCGCTAGGATCTCGCCGGTCGGCACGTCGAGGATCACCATCGAGCCGGAGGATGCCTGGTGCTCGACCAGAGCGGCCTTGAGCTCGCGATAGGCGAGGTACTGGATGCGGCGATCGATCGAGATCGTGAGGTCCTTGCCCGGCTTCGCTTCGCGCACGAGCTCGACGTTCTCGACTTCGTGGCCAAGACGATCGCGAATCACGCGCTTGATGC
>JBDSFA010000158.1:0-2192 GCA_039919785.1 Dokdonella sp.
TCCGGATTGCTGAGCGCGTGTGCCTTCGCCAGGTCACCGCTGCTTGCGTATTCCAGCGCCGAACGAATGCCGTGGCGGAGCAGCAGGTTGACCGTGGGTTGCGGGGGGCCGCCGCCGGGATTGGCGATGTACAGCGAGCGCATCGGGTCGTCCTTCTTGAGGTTGTGCTCGTTCGCTTCCTGAAACCCCGGCGACGAGATCGATCCGCCGACGAAGGCGACGCCCACAGGCTCGAACGCGGCAGGTGGCAAGGCCTTGGCGGCGTAGCCTGCCCAGAAGCTGTGGCGATCGCCGGACACGATGGCGAAACCGGTGATGCCGGCATCGCGCACGGCGTCGAAGATCTCGGCGCGTTCGTGGTACGTGGTGCCCCAGTCGCCGCTTCCCAACGTGGCGAAGCCTGGGTCGGTCCATTGCTTCATCGATGACGGCAGCATCGCCGCCGGAAGGTTGATCGGATCGACGCGCTGGTCAGGTGTTCCCTGCGAATTGCCCCATACCTTCCAGGTCGCCGTCGCGGCGCGCAGGCTCTGGAGGAACCATGCCTTCTGCGTTGCGCCCAGGATCGTCTGCGCGGGTTCGCCGGCGCAGTAATTGGCGATCGACTTGTCGCCGAAGGAAAGCTTCCCCGGCGGGTGGCCATCCGCGAAGTCGCGGCCGCCGTCGAGATGCATCGCCAGTGCCTCGGGAAAAAAGCTGAAGGGGGTGCCTTCGAAGAGCGGATTGACTTCGTCGCGCGAGCCCGGGTCGCGCGAGCGGAAGCTGCGCTGGTCAGTGAGGATCAGATCGATGTGCCGGCCCCAGCGCAACGCGCGATAGCCGATGAGACTGTCGATCGCCGCAATGTTGTTGGGTTCACGTCCGAGGCCGTTGTCGTCGAAATCGGTCACCGGTGCGTCGAACACGTGCGGCGCCTCGAAGCGGGTCAGGGGGCGACCCGGTGGCGTTACCCGCGCGGGCTGGTATTCGAACCAAGCCTGATTCGCCGCGACTTTGAGCGTCTGCGCAGGCACCAAGCCCTCGCCGAATTCCTGGATCGACTGCCAGCCCTGCCAGGAGAATTCGTGGTTGTCCCACATCGCCACGAACGGAAAGCGTGCGCGCGCGTCCTGTAGATCGGGATCAAGCAGGTAGGCGTGGTAGAGCGCGCGATAGTCGTCCAGCGAACCGGGCACCATGAATCGGTTTTTGGCGACCGCCTTGCCGTGCGCAAACTTGATCGGGAACGTGATGACGCGGTCGTAGCGATGGCCGTCCTTTACCTGTTCTGAGTACTGCACCACCTCGTAAACGAAGTCGCCCAGGTGCAGCACGAAGCCGAGCCTTTCGTCCGGCGCCGCGTTCTCGTCTTCGAAGATCATCTTGCGATAGGCATTCATCGCGCCCTCGGGGAGGCTCTGGCAACTGACAAAGGCGAAGCGCGCCGGGCGCGGATCGTCGGGCGCGGGCGCCGTCATCGTGCGGCCGATGCGGCTGCCGTTGCCTTCCGCGTCGACGAAGCGATACCAGTATTCGCCGGCAGGCTGCAGATCGCCGACCAGCACGCGACAGGTCCAGTCGGCCGCGGCCAGCACCGGCACCGACGTGCTCGCGATCACGCGAGTGAAGGCCGCATCTTCCGCCACTTCGAGCCGCAGCGTGGCGCGTTCGCGGCCATCGGCATACGGGCGCCGCGTCCACAGCAGAACGCTGTTGTGATCGGGATCACCCGAAGCGACCCCGTGCGGATACAGATCGCGACGCTCGCGCCAACCACTCGATGAAGGTCGTACGGGCGCGCAACCCACGGCCAGGGTCGCGCCGAGCGCGGCGGCCACCTTCAGGAATTCGCGGCGGTCGATGGCCGGCATCACTGTTCCCCTTGCTTTGCACGATGATAAATGCGAGGCAACGCTAGACCCGATCAGGCGCGGGTGAACGTGCTGGAAGTACCAATGTTTGCTGCAGTCGCGGCGGCAGGTGCTTCGCGTGCGCGAGGTCGCTGGCGCGTTTCGGCGTAGTCAGGTGATGCACAGGGCTGCTCATCAACGCGTAGGCGTGAACAGCGAGGTCGCGACTCGCCGTGATGTCGTCAGGCAGGGCGCGATCGTGTGTGAGGTCGTCGGTAGCGATGAAAGTGGCTGCGGATCGTCAGTACTGAGGGAGCTGCGGTTGAGTAATCTCCGATGCGTGTGTACAGTGTGCATACACGA
>JBDSFA010000370.1:0-24018 GCA_039919785.1 Dokdonella sp.
GGGTCGCGGAATCCTTGGACACCCAACGTGGTTTGCGCAGAAAACTTGGAAATTTCATTTGGCGGATTCTTCAGAACAGATTCTTGATGATGTGGAAGCCGGCGGCATACTCGCCGATGATGGTGCCCAGAGTGACGAACATGAAGTTGAGCAGCGTGCGAGCGATGCGGTTTTTCCACCAGCCGGTCCAATGCGCGACATCATCGCGCAGGGTGTCGAAATCCGCCACGCGCGGACGCCGCAGCCACGCCTCGACGCCGGCACTGATCGCCGATGCCGGAATGCCGGGACGGAACGGCTTCAACGGTGCGGCGATGAAAGCGGCGAGCACGCTGAGCGGATGCGCGGCTGCAGCGATCGCACCGAGCGCGGCGAAACCGCCGGTGAACAGGGTCCAGGCCAGCAAAGCGTCGGTGCCGGCGCGCACGCCGCGCGTGAAGGCGAATCCAATCGCGGACGCAATCACGACGAACACGGCGAGCGCAAACCACTTTGGCCAGCGCGAAGCCGGCGGCAGTGTGGACAATTTTTCGATCAAGGGCCGCGGGATCTCGTTTTGCGATACGAGCTCGCGCTCGATGCCCGCCAGATGCCCGGCACCGATGACGACCAGTACGCGACGCGCCGTACTGCCCAGAGCCTGCTCGCGCAATCGAGCAGTCATGTAGCGGTCGCGTTCTCCGATCAGCGCGTCATAGAGTGGCGGCGATTCCCGTGCAAACTCGTTGAACATGCTGCCGAGCAGGTCGCCTTGCTTGAGCTTCTCGATTTCTTCCTCGCTGACCTCTTCGCGCGTCAGCAGGCTCGCGCCGAGGCCGCCAACGATTGAAAGGCGATCGACGAAGCCGACGCTGCGGTACGCGCGCTTCAAGGTCACGCCGATCTCACGGTCGATCAGCCAGATCGGCAGCTGGCGTGCGTCGGCACCATCGATTGCGGCCTTCATCTCGGCACCGGGTTCGATACCGAACTGTTCGGCAAGACGGCGCTGGAACGCGGACAGCGCGAGATTTGCCGCGATCAATCCGACCTTGCCCTGGCGGATCACCTGGAACAGGTCGAGTTTGCGAAACGCCTCCGGGTCGCGCATCGACTGGAAGCGAGGTTCGCACAGTTCCACCGCAACCGCGTCGAAGTGTTCGCGCTCAAGTATCGCGCGCACCGCGTCGGCGCTGACCCTTGAAACGTGTGCAGTGCCCAGCAGCACGTATTCGATATCGCCGCGATGCACGCGTGCGATCGGTTGCTCGGCAAGGATGTCGGTCGACTCTTCTGTCATCGGCGCAGACGCCGGATCGTGGGCGTTCAATCGCGGAATCGCTTCATGAGGTCGGAATAGGCATCGATGCGACGATCGCGCAAAAACGGCCAGATACGACGCACCTGTTCACTCCGCGCGAGGTCAATGTCGGCAAGCAGGAGTTCGCGTCCATCGCTGCACGCCTGGGCAAGGAATTCGCCCTGCGGTCCGGCGACAAAGCTCGAGCCCCAGAACTGGATGCCGCGACCGCCGTCCGGGGCCGCCTCGAAACCGGCTCTGTTGCAGGCGAGCAGCGGCAGGCCGTTGGCAACTGCATGTCCGCGCTGCACGGTTATCCAGGCTTCGCGCTGGCGATCCTTTTCCGCTTGTACGTCGGACGGGTCCCATCCGATCGCAGTCGGGTAGAGCAGGATATCCGCGCCGGCCAACGCCATCAGGCGTGCGCCTTCGGGATACCACTGGTCCCAGCACACGAGGACACCGAGCTTGCCGACCGAGGTCTGGATCGGGTCAAAACCGAGATCGCCGGGTGTGAAATAGAACTTCTCATAGAAGGCCGGATCATCGGGGATGTGCATCTTGCGATACTTCCCGGCAATCGCGCGCGTGCAGTCGAAGACGACAGCCGTGTTGTGATAAAGCCCGGCAGCGCGACGTTCGAACAGTGACGCAACAATAACGAGCTTGAGTTCCTCCGCGAGCGCGCCGATGCGTTCGGTGCTCGGTCCCGGGATCGATTCCGCGCGGTCGAACTCGTCGACGCTTTCGTGCTGGCAGAAATAGGGGCCATTGTGCAGTTCCTGCAGCAGGACGAGCGCGGCGCCCGCCGAAGCGGCTTCGCGCAGTCCCGCCTCGATCGCATCGAGGTTTGCATCGCGACTACCGCGGTCTGTTTCTTGCAGCAGTGCAACTTTGAGGGTGGGTTGCTTCATGTCATCGTCTGGGGGCATCGCCAATCGAATATGGTAGCGCGGATCGCAGGCAACAATCGCAGGCGGCGTTCGTCGCGGCCGGTTGTCCCTGGCGCGACTCAGTGTAGGAAGGGGAAATGACCGTCAGCGTTCACTCCAGGAATGTTTCGCTCCAAGTTGCGATCCTTGCGCCTCGCACTGACGTGGCGCCGCTGCGCCGTCTGGTAGCAGATACTGGCGTCGCGATCTCGGTGACGGCTTGTGATGGCCTCGCGGCCACCCTGGCGCATCTGGGCGACGCGCCTTGCGACGTGGTCCTGCTTGATGTCACCGAGGCAAACGGACTGGACTCGATTACCTGCTTGCACGAGCATTCACCGACGACTGCGCTGATCGTGCTGCTAGGCAGCGATGTCCTGGGGTTGTGCAGCCAGGCGCTGGCGCGCGGCGCACAGGACTGCCTCACGGCGGACGAACTCAGAGCGGATCTGCTCGGCTTTGCGCTCCGTCATGCAGTCGCACAGGCGCAGCGAGAGCGCGGTGCGCATGAACGGGCCGCGGAGCTGCGTCTCCTGTTCGAATTCAGTCCGCATCCAACGTGGATGTTCGATGGGATCACACTGAAGTTCATCGCGGTGAACCAGATCGCGATCGCCGCCTATGGCTTCAGCGAAAAAGAATTCCTCGCGATGTCGGTCGCTGACATCCGCACAACGAGTTCCGCTGTACGTCTGAATGATCCGATTGGCAGCCCATCTCCGGGGCAGGGCGCCAGCGGTATCTGGCGACACCGCAAGAAGAACGGTGGCGAGATCGAGGTCGAGGTGTTCGTGCAAGCCGTGCCGCAATGGGGCCGTGACACGTGCCTTGCGCAGGCGCGCGACGTGACCGCGGAGCGTCGAGCGATGCGCACGCTCGAGGCGAGCGAACGTCGATTCCGCGACTTCTTCCAGCACAGCACCGGTTTCATCTGTATCCACGACCTCGACGGCACCCTGCTGTCGGTCAATCCGGCTACCGCAACTGCGGTCGGTCGCAGCGTCGCCGAATTGCTTGGCACACCGCTGCGCAACTTGTCGCCGCCGGAGATGCGGTTCCTTTCCGACAACTACCTGCAGCGCGTGGTTGAGAATGGCGAAGACGCCGGCTACATGCGCGTACTCAATAGCGAAGGAGAGCTGCTCGTCTGGCAGTACAGCAATCGGGTCTATGTCGATGCCGACGGATCGTCCTATGTCATGGGCTATGCGCAGGACATCACCGCATTGCGCGCCGTCGAGCAGGCGTTGCAGCTGAGCGAACGGCGCCTGCGCACCGTCGCCGATACGCTGCCGCTGAAAATTGCCTATCTCGATGCGCAGCAACGGCTCGTGTTCGTGAACGAAGCATTCCGCCTCGCGTACGCGACTGATGAAAGGGAAGTCATCGGGGCGCATGTGCGCGATCTGATTGGCGACCTGCGCTACGCGCGTCGCCAACCGTATCTGGAACGTGCGCTCAAGGGCGAGCGCGTGACCTTCGAGGACGAGGAAGGCGAGGGCGAAGACTACCAATGCGTCGAAGTCACCTTCATCCCTGAGGCGGCTGAAAAGGATACCTGCGTGATCGGCGTGCATGCGATGGTGCAGGACGTCACCTCCAAGAAGCGCGAGGAAAAACGTCTGATCCACCTCGCACGGGTCGACCATCTGACCGGGCTAATGAATCGCGCTGCGTTCTACGAGCGCCTCGATAGTGCGATCGAACACTCACGCGACCGCGATTCCTTATTGGTCGTGTTCTATGTCGATATCGACCGCTTCAAGCTTGTCAACGATACGCACGGTCATGCGGTCGGCGATGCCTTGATCCGCGCATTCGCTGGACGCCTTGGCGAGAAGGTGCGCGCGTCAGATGCAGTCGCGCGTCTGGGCGGGGACGAGTTCACGGTCGTGATGGAAGGGTTCCCCGACATTGAGCGCGTGCGCATGATTGCGGAAAAACTCGTAAGCGCGATGGCACAGCCGTTCGACCTGCGCAGCGAAGGGGTAAAGCTGACGGTCGGAGCGAGTATCGGCATTGCCGCTTGTCGCGGCTGCCTGCTGGCAGCCCCGGCCTTGGTCGCTCGTGCTGATGCGATGTTGTACGAAGCGAAGGAGGCGGGACGTGGCACCTATCGCATCGAGATGATCGACGCGGATGTCGCGGCGACCTAGATTGACGGATTGGCCATCGCCACGGCGCCCGCCGGCAGCTGCATGGTCAAGCAGTGGACGCTACCGTTTTGCCAGATCAGGGGCCGTGCGTCGATGAGGACCACTTCGCGACCGGGATGCGCGCTGGCAATAATGCGCGCAGCGACGACGTCGGCCGCATCGCCGTAAGCCGGCATCAGTACGGCGTCATTGACGATCAGGTAGTTCGCGTAGGACGCAGCAAGGCGACGACCTTCATCGACGATTGCGCGCGGCCACGGCAGCGGATGCAGGCGATATGGGCGCCCGTCGGCCGTGCGCAGGTTCGAAATCTCTTCCTGCATGCGCGCCAGTTCGGCGTAGTGCGGATCCGCAGGGTCGTTGCAGGTCTGAAACACGATTGCGTCGTCCGGAGCGAAACGCGCGAGGGTGTCAATGTGAGCGTCGGTGTCGTCGCCTTCCAGGTAACCATAATCGAGCCAGAGCACGCGCTCGGCCTCGAAGGCGTCGGAAAGTCGCGCCGACATGTCTTCACGCGACAGGTCGGGATGGCGCTGATGCAGGCAGCGCCAAGTGGTCAGGATCGTTCCCTTGCCATCCGATTCGATCGCGCCACCTTCAAGCGCCCAGTCGATGCGTCGATGCGTGGACGCGCGAAACACGCCACGTTCGATCAGCGCCTCGATCAGACGATCATCGCGGCCACCTTCGAACTTGCCGCCCCAGCCTGTGAAGAGGAAATCAACCAGACGAAACCCGGCTCCGTCAGCAAGCGTGAGCGGGCCGGAGTCGCGAAGCCAAGTGTCGTCGTAAGCGACTTCGACGAAGTGCACACGTGCGGCGTCGACGCCGGCCGTTGTGAGCAGCGACGAGGCGCGCTCGCGAACCTGCGCATCGGTCACGCAGATGAGCACCGGTTCGAAGCGGGCGATGGCACCCGCGAGGACAACATAGGCGGTTTCGATCCGGTCCAGACGCGCGGCCCAGTCCGTTCCGGCATGCGGCCAGGCAATAGCGACCGCGGCCTGCGGTTCCCACTCCGCAGGCAGGCGAAAACGCGCAGTCATGGAATCAGGAGTTTGGAGCGGCGACAGGCACCGCGTCCATCACGCTGTGAATTACGTGATTGCGCTCGAAGTAAACGGTGTAGCCGCTGTAGCGCCAGCGATTGATGGTCGGATGGCGATGTGTGTCGCCGCCGGCAGCCGGCAATTTCTCAGCGGGCGCGCCAAAACGCTGCTCAACCTGACCCATGCTCATGCCGCGGGCCGGCAGATTGCTGCCTTCGGACGCATGGCCGTGATGAGCCGCGTGGCGATGGTGCTTCTTGACCGGAGGCTGCACATCGAGCGTATCGGCGTGCGCGGGAACCACAAGGATGCCCGCCGCAACAGCGGACGCGGTAGCGAGAACGAACTTCACAAGCATGGCTCAAATCCCTGTTCTGAAAGGAAGAACAACCGACATACCTACGACCGCCTTTGTAGCAGAAGCCTGCGCGGGGTTCCATGGTCGGTGCGGTTTTACGGGGTCGCGGTCACGGAATCGCCGAAAATTGCTGCTGCACTTTCGGCATACCGCCATCCATGGCCATCAAAGAAAAGGGCCGCTGAGCGGCCCTTTTCTTCGAAAATCCGGTAGTAGCTTCCCGCTCAGCGCTGACGCGCCTTGAAGCGCGGGTTGCTCTTGCAGATCACGAATACCTTGCCGCGGCGACGCACGACTTTGCAGTCGCGGTGACGTTTCTTAGCGGACTTGAGGGACGACAGCACTTTCATTGAACGCCTCGCAACGGTGTCTGAACACGGAAAGCGCGGAATTATAAGAGATTTCGGTTGGCATGCATAGTGGGGAGATAGACTGCTGGGCTACTGGCCTTTTCGGCGCCCGGTCCGGTACGTTTCTTCCCCGCCGCTATGTAGCCGAACTGGCCTGTTTTCGCACTCCGACATGCGGCACCGTTTTAATGCCCGACAAACAACCCAAGCGGATTGCGCAAGAAGGTCGATCCGCCGGCTCTGAAACCGCTTTTTCGCACTGGGCGCGGCTCGGCGTATCGACTTGCTGAAGCTAAGCAATCATCGGCAATCGGACGCGGAGATTTCGGTCGAGGGCGGCGCGTGTCCGCGCATTGCGATGCGGTCGGCTTTCCCGCTGCGATCATCAATCGCATGGTCGGCGCGATCGACCGCCTGTTCGGCGAAGTCAAACGCGGTTGCGACAACATCGCGCACGACTGACGCACGCCGCTGACGCGATCGTGCACGCAACTGAATCGCTGCACTATTTCGGAGGACAAGGCGAAGCAGTTCGGCTGTCGCCCACAAGTCGCCCGTTTGCGGCGACAGGGTTGTTCTATTCCGACGCCATAACGCCGGGCTCGTCTCACTGTCGCTCGACTGATATTGTCCATGCCTCGGTTGATGTCCAGGGGAGGGGCGGATGGACCCCGCAAATCAAGGTCTCCTGCTTACATACATCGCGCAGGCGCTGGTGGGCGTTGTGCAAGTTGGAATATTTGCATATTTCCATCGTATCTACCGGCAAGACTACCTGCGCTACTGGACTTGGTCGTTTGCGGCCTTGTGTGTTTACCAATTGGCCGCGGGATGCGCCGTCTACATGGTCAGCGTCGACCGCGACAATCTCGGGGTGCGACTGCTCTGGTCGTGGCTGTCCCAAGTCGCTTCCTACCTGCAGGTCGCGCTGCTGATCGCGGGCAGTCTGAGCGTAGGCGGCGGGGCGGGAATCGGACGACGGAGTCTCGCCAGAGTTCTGGCCGCCGCCATTCTTTTCGGCACGGCCGTGAGTCTGGCTTACGCATTTTCAGCCGATGGAGCCGATGCTCGCCTGTTTCTTCGCGTGGGTTTGCGCTTCGCGATCAGCGGGGCGGCGTTCATCGCAACCGCGGTCCTGTTGGCACGCCGCCGTGCGCTGATCCCCGGCCTCGGCTTGCGCTTCGTGATGGCTTCCTTTGCCGCCTACGGCTTGATGCTGCTGCAGGAATCAGGCTTCTTCGCCTTGCAGTTCCACCATGGCAAGAATATTCCTGGCGTGGAATTCCTTGGACTGTTCGACCTCGTCGCGCAGTCGTGCATCGGCTTTGGATTGATCATCTGGCTCGCAGAGGACGAGCGCCGCCGGGCGGACCGCGCGACGCTGGATACCGAACGGTTGCGCAGCTTCGATGCGACTACAGGCTTGCCCAACCGTAACCATGCCCTGCGCCAGATTGACGCCGATCTGGGCAACGGAGGCTCGGAATATCCATTGGCTATCCTGGCGATCGATTTTCCCGAACTCGAAGGCATGGCGAAATGGCTCGGATTTCCAGAAGTCGAAGGCATTGCATTGCAGGTGGCCCAGCGACTGCAGGATCGCACCGAACGGGTGGGTCGACGCCTTGCCCGCGTGCACGCTCATCGCTTCATGCTCAGCGTCCCACAACGCAATGACAACGCTTCCCTCATTGGTCTGGTGCAGAACCTGCGCGAAGACTTGCTCAAGCCCTATGTCGCCAATGCATCGCCACTGTCCATCGCAGTGGCAATCGGAATCGCTGTCAGCCCAGGCGACGGATGCGAGGCCGCCACGTTGCTGCAGCATGCGGAAGCGGCTGCGCAGGGCGCTTCACATGGCCTCGCATTTTATTCCGCCAAACGCGATGCGATCGCGCGGCACCGAATGGAATTCTCAGCACAGGTCCGCGCGGCATTCGAGACCGGTGAATTCGTTCCTTACTTCCAGCCCATCGTGCGGTCAGGAAGTCGTGATGTCGTCAGTTTTGAAGTGCTGGCACGCTGGAATCACCGGGATCGCGGTCTGCTGCTGCCAGCCGACTTTCTTTCATCGGTAGAGGAATGTGGCCTTTTGCCAGCGATGGACATGCACATGTTGTATGAGGCATGCGCATGGGCGGCCCCGCATTCGGAAGCGCCAGGAGCCCCTACGATTTCTGTCAACGTCTCATCACACACGTTCGAGCAGGAGAGCTATCGCGATCTCGTGCGTGAGACGCTCGCATCCACGGGGCTCAATCCCCATCGGCTGCAGATCGAGATCACGGAGTCGACGGCACTCGCCGACACCGTGCACACGCGGAACACGTTGAATGCGCTGCGTGCGGATGGCGTGCGCGTCGCCCTCGATGATTTCGGCGTTGGCTTTTCGTCGCTCGCGCAGCTACGCAATCTGCCCGTGGATTCACTGAAGATCGATCGCAGCTTTGTCCAAGCGGCACTGCATGATCGGAAGACAGCGGCCATCGCGGAATCCATCGCCTTGCTTGCTCGCAAGTTGGGATTGGAAGTGGTGGCTGAGGGCGTCGAAAACTGCAGCGAGGCAGACCATTTCGAGAAGCTCGGCGTCACGCATTTGCAGGGGTTTATGTTCAGTGCGGCGATCAGTGGGGCAAGAGCGAGCGAGTTGGTGGGGCGCGGCTTGGCGAAGATTGCAGGCCACGCAGAGCAGTACGGTATCGATTTTGATATCGGGTGCCCCAGCGCCAACCGTGAGGTGGGTCGGTAGATCACGAATAGACACTTCGACCGCCGAGGCAATTTTGTGCGGGACCGTACGGTTGGCATCGGCACAGCGTCACACGATCGGCACCGGACATGCCGAGCAGCAACGTTCGTACCAGGGGTATCAGGCGACTTCCGAGTTTTGGTTGGTGGTGGGATGCTGTGCGCCGCTCATGGGCGCAGGAAAGGCAACGCAGCTGGAACTGCAACAAAGGCGCTCATTCTCCCGACGACGCGTCAGCGAGCCTCCAAGCGAGCGTCTGATCTGCCCGAAAAGGTACAACAGCGTTGCCATCCTCACCGATTTGCTGTGGAACGGTCCACGCCCGTCGTTCGAGCACGAGGGTGTCGGCATTGCGGGGCAGGTGATAGAAGTCCGCACCGTGGAAGCTGGCAAAAGCCTCAAGGCGCTCGAGCGCTTCGGCCTGCTCGAACGCCTCGGCATAGAGTTCAATCGCCGCGTGCGAGGTGTAGATGCCGGCGCAACCGCAGGCCGATTCCTTGGCGTGCTGTGTGTGCGGCGCGCTGTCAGTGCCGAGGAAAAATCTCGGGTTGCCGCCCGTGGCCGCCGCCAAGAGCGCCTGACGGTGCTTTTCCCGCTTGAGTATTGGCAGGCAGTAGTGGTGCGGCCGTAAACCGCCCACGAACATCGCGTTGCGGTTGAGCAGCAGGTGGTGCGCGGTGATGGTCGCCGCAACCGTGTTCGGCGCCGCGCTCACAAATTGCGCGCCGGCGACGGTGGTGATGTGCTCAAGCACGATGCGCAAGGCGGGAAACGAGCGCACCATCGGCACCAGATGGCGGTCGATAAATACCGCCTCGCGGTCGAAGACGTCGACCGCAGTATCGGTGACCTCGCCGTGGATCAGTAAGGGCACATCGTGCTTTTCCATCGAAGCGAGCACCGCAGAGATGCCCTTCAGATCGGTCACGCCGTTCTCGGAATGCGTCGTCGCGCCAGCCGGGTAGTATTTGAGCGCATGCACAAATCCGCTCGCCTTGACCCGCGCAATCTCCAGCGGCGAAGTGAAATCCGTGAGATAGAGCGTCATCAACGGGTCGAAGCGCAAGCCTACGGGCACGGCCGCCTGGATCCGCTCGCGGTACGCACGCGCTTGATCGACCGTCGTCACCGGCGGCTGCAAATTGGGCATGACGATGGCGCGTGCAAATCGGCGTGCAGTGTCGGGCAACACCGACGCCAGCATCGTTCCATCGCGCAAGTGGAGATGCCAGTCGTCTGGCCGGGTCAGGACAAGCCGCCTAGCAGCGGCCGCCGATGCGTGCGGGGTATCACGGTTCATAAGTTGTTCCCTGACAAATGCGCTGGTTGCACAGGCCTGCCGCGAATTGTTCTGTTCTGATTGACCAAGTATGCGTAGCGAGCGCCACATCCGTTTGGGCTAAGTCTGGGCGAACATTTGTTCCGCGGGGCGGTTCAGTGGCTACACGCGTTCTTGGTGAAATATTATTTTACATAATAGGCATTGCGCACGTTAACGGCTCAGCTATTCGGGACCAACGCAGTCACAACCTGAAGCAACGCCTGGCGTTCTCAGCGAACAGACCAGTCGCTGCCATACATAGCACGCTCAGCGACGACCGCGTGCTGGTGGATGGCCGCGGCAATCCACGTTGTACCCTGGCACGGCAAGGAATCGCATACGAGTGTGTCCCAATAGGCGACCTCGGCTCGGTGTTGGCCTTCCTGCGAATCGGTCGATCTCAGCTTTCCAACTGGCAGGGCCGCCGAGCGCGCCAACGACTCCCTGTTCGGTGATGGCACGTTGGGCGCGACAATGCCCTGACAGGGACCGCCGTAGCGGACAAACCGCCGCAATCATAAGTCGATGCGTGAGCGGCTGCTACGCCAAGGTGACCGACGACTACTGGAAGACATCCCCAATCACGCGCGCCTGTCCGTCTCCTCCACTGGGGTTCAGCGGCAGCACATTGAAAATTTCTTCGATCGTTCGAAGTAGATCGTAATGGTCGTAGACATGGTGGACGATTCCAGGCTTTACATGGGCGCCCGACATGGCCAGGTAAACACGATTTCCGGTTTTGTCTTGGTACGGAAAACTGGCGTCGTTTTCGTCAAAGGTCACGATCAGGATTGCATTCTTTTGAAACCATTCGTCCACCAGCATTGGGCTAAAGTTGTCGTTCAGCCAACTGTCTGCCTGGGAAAGATTCGGCACGCTGTTTTTGACGCCCGAATCGTGGTCGTGCGCGTCGTGTAGAAGATTCGGAATGACGAGAGAGAAATCGCTAAGCGTCCTGTTTCGCGTATCCCGCTCGAATTGTGAGAAACCGACGATGCTTGTCTTGCATTCAACTTCCTGAACTTGTTTGAAGCTCATATACGGGACGTGCTTCCTCGAGTAGGTGTCTTTCTTTGATCCCGGGGGTCTATAACCTTTTTCCGTGTAGCAGTTGTCCTTATCACCGGGATAGTCCTCTGCATAAAGTTTCCAAGATGGGCGATGCTGTGACCTATTGTCGCCGAGGAAGGGCGTATCGGCAGGAAACGTTATTTTTCTGTCGCCACTAACGGCATCCGCTTTCATGCCTGAAATCAATGCGACGTAGTTTGGTTGCGATGGATGCGCAACCGCGTAATACCTGTCGAAGTAGGCGCCGCTTGACGCCAGTCGCTGGAGAAAAGGGTTCGCGGCTGAATTTGCTTGTTCCGGGCTGCCGTTTTCAAGCATGACCAGCACGACCTTTGCTCCCTCGGGGCGAACAAAAATCCCGGTTCCCGATGCGTCTCTCGGCGTTGAGGTAATCACGGTGCAACCGGCCATAAGTACGGCCGCAAATGCGAACGACAGTATTTTCGTTACTTTCCCGCTCATGATGCGCCTCCGTTCAATGATGATCTGCAGGCCGGCTAGTCGTCGCTGTCGATGTCGGCCAATTCTCCCTTGAAGCACTCATTGCCAGGTTCCTTCTTCAGCGGCACCGCATATGTGTTCAATTTGCCAGCGGCTAGCCACTTCGGTTGAAGCTGAGGAGCGTTTCCATTCAGGAGGTCATGCACGACCCCGCAAACGTAGGGGTTGCCGTTGGCGCCACCCTTGGTGAAGATGCGATGGCGGTCACCTGCGGCGAGTTGAATGTAAGTCGCGTCAGGCATGCCAGGTGACGGACTTGATGCTGCCAACGTGCCCAATCGCGGTCCTGTCTCTCGTTTGTTCTTTGCGTCGCATTCCATCGACTGCGCCAACGTCCGATCGGCCGGATTCGACAGCACAAAAGTTGTCTTCGCAGGTTGCACCGGGAGCCAGCGCGCGTGACCTTCGGCAGGCACATCGGATTCTGAAATCACGCGAATGTCGAATAGCTTTCGAATATTTTCTACCGCGCCCTGGTTTTCCATGGCGTCCCGTAGGACGAACCCGCCCATGCTGTGAGCCAGCAGCACCACTTTTCGATCGCGCCATGAATCGGGATGGGCATCCCGGTGGTCCAACAGCCCTTTTACTACGCGAGCAAACAGCGGGCCAGCCGCGAGGGCATTGTCAATTGGTCTATCACAAACTGGATGCCGGAATGAAGGTGCGGAATCCCAGTCAACGCCTAGCACCAGAACGCCCTGCTGCTCGATCTTCTCGATGACACGATTCTTGCTGCCAAGAATCGAACTTTCGAAACTCTTTTTCGGCTCATGTCCTCGACCGTGTATGTATACGACCAGCGCCTTGGCTGCGGTACCGGTGTCGGAATGAAACAAGTCGGAAAGGACAGCATCGAGTTCACTTTCCGCGTGCTTACGTAGAGCCGTATGCAAACTCAACAGGGGGCGCTTAGCCTCGTAGGTGAGGTTTTCAGCTCCTCCTCGGGCACCTGCTGTGCTGCAGCCCGTGGCACACCAGTACAGAGCCACGACCATCGAGGTTAGCGCAAGGGTTCGGCAGTTTCTCAAGTTGGCCATGGTATCTCCGAGCAACTCTATTGGTTGAAAGGACCTGTATCCAAGCAACTCCCACGAATAGGGCAATGGCCGCGAGAAGCTGCTGCTACCGACACATGTGGTGCCTGTCTGCGTCAGGCGTCGCCTATTGCGACCCCTGCTTCCTGTCGACAACCCGCTTCGACGGATCCACGGCTGTCGACGCACGCTCGGAATCGGAAACCGATTCCCGTCACTTGCAGCACTACGCCAACACGCCAGTGAGCGCCGGTATCCAGCACCCATTCGCAATCGCGGCGAATCCCTTGGCCGTCGGGTGGATTTCGTTCGCCCACTGCTTCGGAGAGCTCAATGTGCCCAGCGAATCAATCACGCGCATGTTCCGCGTCTGCGAGGCGAACGCCTTCAACGATCGCACGAACTGATCGAGCAGCCAGCCAGTGACGATGCGCTGTTCCTTGAGAACGGTGAGGCCGACGCCATCCAGCGTGGGCTTCACCCACGGGCCCACCATGATCGGCCCGAGCTTGTAAGCTCTTCCGTCGGGATAGATGTAGTCGTACGTATGCACGTAGATGATCGAATTCGGTGACGTTCTGTCGCGGTACTGGATGATCTCCTTGAGATCCTTGATCGTGTATTCGAGCGCGTGTTGGAAGGTTTCCAGGCGCACGTGATCGAATACCTCGGTCGGAATCACGCCCCAGTCGTTGGTGCCGGCGGACTGCGCCTGTGACGCCGTCTTGACGAACTCCCGCATTTCTTCACCAACGATGTCGTTACCACCGTTGGAGAGCAGGATCGCATCGAACTGGAAACTGCCGATCTCGCGCTGGATGCGCGGCAGCGCGATCTTCCACTGAGCACTGTCGCGCCCCGGCACACCTTCGTTCATGAAAAGCGTATTGCGAAAGGCTTTGGCCAGCAGCTTGTTCAAGTCAATAGGCCGCGGCGGATACTGGAACCACGAATCACCGAAGCACAGCGCGCGCTTCGCGTTTGGAAATGCAAGTGTCGCCTTGTTGTAGGCGGCAATCGTACCGAGGTTGTTCTGACCGATGATTGGCATGGCATTCTCCCTGTGCGGCGCCCGCTGTCTGATGTTCCCTGAAGACGTCAATGAAACGCTTCGTAAAACAGAAGTGTGTCCAGCGAGCAAATAGTCCCACCAGGACTTCTGAAACAAGGGGCCGACAAATTTTCGGCCCTCAGCCCAGCTGACTGCTGTTCGTGTAGAAGCGATTTGCAGGTCGTGGCGGCATTGCCTCCAGCGTTACTGAGTTAATCTGCTCAGTGTTACTAGGCGCATTAGCCGAGCGAAGTGCGCGCGGTTGATTCAGCTGGCTTTCGGGTGCAGACGCGAACGCCACTCCCAGCCCGCAATCGCCGAAGAACGTTGCGCGAATTTTGCAATACTTGCCCGCTGTTCAGCCCTGCCTTTTCACGAGCGCGGCGACATGCTCCTCTGTGCCATTCTCGACCCGCTACGCGAAGCCATCGTTACGATGCTCGCCGCGATCGCTACGCTTCTGTGCGCGCTCGCGATCGATCCCGAGCGCGGCCCCGCCACGCTCGCCGTTATGCTGTGCCTCTCTCTGTCGCGATGCCACCTCGATCGTGATACGAAAGGTCGGATCGAAGCAGCCATTGTGCTGCCCTTGGTGGGTCTCGTCGCTGTGAGCGTCGGCATGCTTCTGCAGCATCTGCCATGGATCGGCGCACTTGTATTCGTGACAGGCATAACCCTCTCGATCTGGCTGCGCCGGTTCGGGTCTATGGCGCATCGCGCCAGTTCACTCATCGCCCTGCCCTTCGTCACCTCCTCACGACGCCGTATGTGCCGCCAACCAGGATCGGTCCTGGCGTGGCGATCTTCATCGGGCGGCTGGACGTTGCTTACAAAAGTGTGTTGCGCTTATTCGGAGCGGCCGCAGGCACCGCGATCGCGCTGTTGTTCACCGTGCACCTTGGTTCGCACGACGAGGCGCCGGTCGTGCTGATTCTCGCAGCAATCTTCCTCGGCACCTGGCTGCGTCCGGCGGGCTACGCGTGGTGGGCGCTCTTCGTCACGCTGGCGCTGGCCTTGCTGCAAGGTTTCACGGGGTTCGCTCCTCAGAACGTATTGTGGTTGCGCCTGCAAGAAATCGCGATCGGCGCAATCATCGGTGTGGCTGCCGCCTGGTTCGTGCTGCCTGTGCGATCCACGGCTGTGATGCGGCGGCGAATAGCGGACGCGCTGGCGTCTCTTGCTGACGGGCTGGATCCGGCAAAGAACGCGCGAACATCGAATGACTTCATCGCCGCAGTCGCTCGCGCTGATCAAGTAGCTCCCGCGTTCAGAGCGAGCCGCTGGATGACGAAAACGTTTCAACGCGTGCAGCCGGCCGAATGGGTCGATACGCTGGCATCATGTCGTGAACTTGCAGCCACGATAATCGACGCAGGCGAAACGCCCGGGTCAGTGCGCAGAGCGGTGGGCGCCGCGCGCAAGGCCATCCGAGACCCAAGCGCACGTTCAACAGCCTTGAACAACGTGCTCCAATCGCTGACCGGCCATTCTTCGACGAAAGATCATCGGCGAGCCCAATCTGATGGTTAGCGGCCAGCCAACGGGCTTCCAGTCACTGGAGATGGAGTTGACGTTTTTCAATCCGTTGCCACCGGACTCGCGGTCACCAGGAACAAGCACCGGCGCAGAAGACGCTCGCACTGGATCCGGCCATTGCTCTTGCGAAGATCAAGGGATCGAATCTGTTTGTGTGGGTACGCGGTGTTGGGTCTCACTGGCCCACTGGTTGGTCGCGCGACTGATGACGCTTGCGGCCCCGTTGACGTTGTCACGCGCCCTGTCGAACAGCGTGCGTTGCTGTTGAAGCTATGGTCTTGCGTTGCAGGCGGCTACCGCATCACACTGCACACTAAGCCCCGCAGATCGCGATCGACGCGCGGATGACACAGGTCATCGCTCGGCGCTCACGCGCCAGACTCGTCCGCCGACGTCGTCAGCAACCAGAAGGTCGCCACGTTTGCCAAAGGCAACGCCAACTGGGCGGCCCTGTGCATTGCCCTGGGCATCCAGAAATCCGGTGAGGAAATCTTCCGGCGGCGCCGACGGCATTCCGTTCGCAAACGGCACAAAAATAACCTTGTAGCCGACGGCTGGACGTCGATTCCACGACCCGTGTTGTCCCACGAACGCTCCGCCCTTGTAGTGTGCCGGAAATCCGGAATCTGAATCGAATGCGAGCCCAAGGGAAGCAGTATGCGCGCCGAGCGCATAGTCGGGCACCACCGCAGTGGCCACCAGATCCGGACGCTGCGGCTGCACTCGCGTATCCACATGGGCGCCGTAGTAGCTGTACGGCCACCCGTAAAATGCATTTCTCTTGACGCTGGTCATGTAGTCCGGGACCAAGTCGCCACCAAGCTCGTCACGCTCGTTCACCGCCGTCCACAGCGCACCGCTTTGTGGCTGCCATGCCAAACCGTTCGGGTTGCGAAGGCCCGAGGCGAAGACATTCGTCTCACCCGTTTTCGGATCGATTTCGAGAATGTCCGCGCGGTTTTCTTCTTTCGCCATGCCATTTTCCGCCGCATTGCTGTTCGATCCCACCGTCACATAAAGACGCGACCCATCCGCGTTGGCGATGACATTCTTCGTCCAGTGATGATTGATCGTTCCTGCCGGAAGCTCGGCGATCTTCACCGCCTCAGTGACTATGGATGTTTCACCCGTCCTATACGCGTACCGCATCAACGCATCGGTGTCCGCAACATAGAAATCATCACCCACAAGCACCATGCCGAAAGGAGAATTCAGCCCCGCCAGAAACGTCGTTTTGGTGTCGGCGACCCCATCGTCATCGGTATCTCTCAGCAGCGAGATGCGATTCGCACTCGGCGCTCCGGATCCGGCATTGCGCATGATGCGCCTCATGATCCAGCCCTTGATGCCCTTGGCGTCATCCGGCTTCGGCGGTGCATCGGTCTCCGCTACCAGCACATCGCCATTGGGCAATACATAAAGCCAGCGCGGATGATCGAGCTGGTCAGCGAACGCATTGACGATGAATCCGGATACAACGGTCGGCATCGTATTGGCTGGCCATCCTTTTGCCGGCGCCGTATTCACGGTAGGGAGCGCGGACTCCTGCGGCGCTGGCAAGGTCGGATGCGGGCCCGTTCCGGCCAGGGGGTCCAACTTCGCATTGCTTTTGCAGGCGCTGACCACGCAACTTGTCGATACAAGTGCCACCAGCAAACACGCGATTTTCGTAGCCGAGGTGACTGGCGCGCTGCATCTGAATTGGTACAGATTCGACATGTCAGATTCTCTCCGGCTGATGGATGGGGCACTGGTTGAACGCGGAACGAAACGTCGATGAAGCAGCGTAGGTCGTTCTGCGCACGCGCCTGATCAAGCCCAGGGTTCGATGCGCTGCCGCGCAAGGCCATGGATTGACTGCGAGCGCATCTTCCGCCTTGATCGTGGCTTCGCCTTCCCATGCGTTCCGGTGTGGAACGTTCACTGTCGCAACGCTGAAGTACCGGCTGATATCTTCAGACCAGCGGAAGGAAGAGTCCTCGACAGGCATCTTCTCGGGAGACATATGCAACTGCACGCGCACGTCCCATTCAGCATCGTTTGACGCGGAAAAGTTGACGATGTCCTCGCGCAATCCATTCGGTCGGGCCTTCAAGGCAACCGTCCGCTCGGTTAGCGCACCTGGGCTGGCTGAGCGCGGCACGACACACAGCTTGGCCACGTACTCGCCCGTATCGAAATGGCGTCGGCGTGTAAGAAAGCATTTCGTCGAGTATCTGAGTCGGCGGATGAACCCCCAGGTTCTTGAGCGTGTCACTGCCACCGCCTCTCGATTCCAGTATTCGCTCTGCGCCCCGAAGCACCGATGACGCCATGGGCTACAAGCCCGCCGGCTTGTCGGTCGTTGAAGCAAGGAATTTCAGGATTTTTGGAAAGTATTTCGCGTGAAGGACCAGAAATGCGAGACCGCTGACGAGCAAGAAATCCTGGCTCGAAGCGGTGTCGGATTCATCTAGACAAGCGCCGCGAGCCCGCTCATTTTGGTCGCCATACCACGAGACGTCGAATCCAACAGGCACATGACAAAATACGCGGTTCGAAAGATCGCGCCCTATGACTGCCGTCAATCATCTTCTGGCTCGTCCTCACCTCGCGGATCGATGAAGCCGGCCTGATCGAGCCCCTCCTCCGCGGTACGCTCCTCGTTGCTCTGGGTTTCATCGCCGAACTCGTTGCCCGGTGTTTCTTGAATGCTCTCGAGCAGGTCATCAGGGAGATCGATGAGATCGTCTGGGTCTGCTGGATTGACGCTTCGCCCTGGATTGATCATGGTGCAGCTCCTGAAGGAATAAGATGAAGCGAAAGGTGATCGCCCGCGCGCGCGGGCGCCGTCCGCTACTTCATTCTCGCGCCTTCATGCTGAACGTTGAACGTCAACGAATCCGCATGTCGCGATGAGATCGGATGGCGGGCTGCTCAGCGGACATTCCGTCAACTTGGGGTAAACCGGAACCTCTCACAGGAGAACGTCAATGGAAATCAACCAACGCAAGTGCAAACACGTTGCGTGCAAGTGCATGGTTAGCGGCGAGACAATATTTTGCTCACCACATTGCGAAAGGCGCGCTGAAGAAGGCGATACGACATGTGAGTGCGGCCACCGCGATTGCGAGACTTCGATAGGCGAGCCAACGGCTGCATTCGCGGCTGTCGGACTTGCATAGGGCGACATTTTGGCAGCCTGTCGGTGGCTCGTCGGTAGATCCCAGCCGGGATGTTATCGCTGGGATCAGGCGCCGGCTCAACGCGCAACCACCGTACGCACGGCCACCAGTGAAGAGTGATAGGAACTGGTCGTGCATAGCCTTGTCGAGCGCAACGAATGTTCGACGATCGGATCAATGACATGCAGGCACGCCGCTGATCTGCAGTCAGCGGCGCAACCCGTTCCCGCCCGGAGGAATTCTCAACGGCGAGATTCAGATTCTGCCCATCAAGAACAGCACAAGAATGATGACGATCAACAAGCCAAGCCCGCCCGTCGGGTAGTAGCCCCAGCTTCTGCTGTAGGGCCAGGTCGGCAGGCCGACGACGAGAAGTATGACGAGGACAAGAAGGATCAAGGCACCCGTACTCATGGGTATCTCCTAGTCGAGGATGGCCGCCGAAACGCATTCGTGTCGGAGTGCCATCAGGTCTGCTTCGATGTCGCTGGCACTGGCACCCACACCGTAGGTGCCAGCAAGCCACTCTGACGCCACATTGGGTGAACTCTCCGGCGCATCGAAAAACACGTCGGATCTGGCGTTGGTCCACACGGTAATGTCGGATTGATGCAGGGCGTCATGGAGTCGCATGGCAACGGTGGCGAGATCGCCACGCAACGCCCCCGCCATGGTTGCGCGCGATGCCTTGCGCCCATTGAGTTGCGTCAGCGACTGCGACTTGAAATTCGGCATTGAATTGTCCCTTCAACGTGGAATGCCAGGGGCTATTGCCCGCTTGCGCCGCCCGTTCGCCCCTGTGCCTCTTGCAAGAGGTTGGCGGTCATGAAACGTAGCGCGGCCCCACGAAACCGTTCATTAACGAATTCGACATCCGCGCTCTCCGTTCAGGTTCCATTGAGGCAACGCGACACGAACTCGATTTGGCGTTCGTTTGAGGTCGCCGGCCTGCCAACAGCGCTGAAGAGGTCGGAGCCGAGGGAAAAGCGTGGCGGACGGGATGCACTGCTGGACTCGATCGGGAAATTGTGGGAAAAATCCTTCTTCATTCGCAAAAGGCGCAGCACGCTTGAGACATTTTTTCGAGGCAAATATGCGCTTTGCTGGCCTTCTGGCGTGCCTCGTCGTGATCGTAGTCGCCGGCTATTTCGTTCGCCAAAAAGTCAGCGCCGACGCGGTCGATGCGCTCGGATGGGTCAATCACACACTCGAGGTTCGCGCATCCCTGCATGAACTGCGCGCCAATGTGAGCCAGATGCATGCTGCCGCTTTCGGCGCGAGACTCAATCCCGCCGACGTGGCCATCCGTCACAAGTATGAAGAAAGTCGTGTTGGGTATCCTAAGTTGATGGATCAACTGCGCGATTTGACCAATGACAGTTCCGAGCAGCAGGAACGTATCGGAATCTTGAGTTCCCGCATCGGCGAACGTGTTGTTTTGCTTGACCGAAGCATGCGTGGAGATGCGAGCCTCACTGTGAGTGAACTCACCTCTTCGCTTGCGCGGTTTCCAATCAAGGAGATCACCGATGCCATTGATGCGCGAGAGCAGCATCTGCTCGATCTGCGTCAGGCAATTGCTGACAAGCGGGTTCACATCGCAGCGTGGGCGACGCTTGCGACCGCCCTGGCGCAGGTCCTGTTGCTAGGCGCGGTCATCTGGGCATCGGAACGCCAGCTCAAACGTCGTGTTGCTGCGGAATCGGAGACCCGTCGCGCCGTAGGCCGTGAACGCCTGATCGTTGAAACTGTTCGCGAGCCGATTGCCGTGATCACCAGCGATCTTGATGTACTGCAGGCGAACCAGGCCTTCGCGGATTTCTACGGGGTAACCCGGCCGATTGTGGGCGGGTTGGATGCGATGCCGGCCTGGCGCGATCCAGTATTGCGCCAGCGCCTCAAAGATGTCGTGACGATGCGGCGAGAACTGTGGGACTACGAAGTCGAACAGGAAGCCGGCGGCGAAACCCGCCGATACGTCGTCGTGAACGCGCGTCCCATGACATTGCCGGACAGTAGCGATGCGACCGCACTGCTCACTGTCAGTGACATGACCGTGCGCAAGCGAGCTGAAGAGCAGGTGCTCGAACTCAACCGCCAGCTGTCTGGCAAGATTGCCCTCGTCACCGATGTCAATCGCGAGCTGGAGGCATTTTCCTATTCCGTCTCGCATGATTTGCGTGCACCGTTGCGCCACATTGCCGGCTTCTCCGACAAGCTGCGTTCAGACCTTGCGCAACAGGGCAACGACAAGATGCAGCACTACTGCGAGGTCATCTCGGAGTCGGCACGGCGCATGTCGACCCTGATCGAGGATCTGCTCAGCTATTCGAGACTGGGAAGACATGCGCTGCGGTTGCAAGCGGTCGACATGCAGTCGCTGATCGACGAGACGCGCTCAACCCTGACGAGCGCGGTCGATGACCGCCGAATTACCTGGCGCGTTGCGCCGCTGCCTGTCGTGATTGCGGACGCGACCCTGCTGCGACTCGTCTGGCAGAATCTGCTCGACAATGCGATCAAGTACAGTGCCGGAAAAGACGAGGCCGTGATTGAGGTGGGCGTTGATGAGAACCCCGCTGAACGGATATTCTGGGTGCGCGACAACGGCGCGGGCTTCGACATGAAATACGTTGACAAACTGTTCGGCGTATTCCAGCGACTGCACAAGGCGTCGGCGTTTTCCGGCACCGGCATAGGCCTCGCCTCGGTTCGCCGCATCGTCGCGCGTCATGGCGGACGTACCTGGGCCGAGGGAGCCACGGATAACGGCGCTACAATTTATTTCTCACTACCACGCCACGAAGCGATTTCTTGAAGGGGAAGCCATACGTGATTCGCGAAATCCGTACCATTTTGTTGGTCGAGGACAGTCTGCCGGATGCCGAGATGACCATCGACGCCTTGCGCGAAGGCCATATCGCCAATTCGATCGTGCATGTCGAAGACGGTGTCGAGGCACTTGAATACCTGCACAGGAAAGGCGCCTACAGCGAGCGTCAGGAAGGCAATCCGGCCGTCATTCTGCTCGACATCAAGATGCCACGCATGGATGGCATCGAGGTGTTACGCGAGATTCGCGCGAATGAAGCGACGCGCCGCATTCCGGTCGTGATCCTGTCTTCCTCACGTGAGGAACGCGACCTTGCCGCGAGCTGGGACCTTGGCGTCAATGCCTACGTCGTCAAGCCCGTCGATGCGCTGCAGTTTTTCGATGCCGTGCAGACGCTGGGGCAGTTCTGGGCGGTGATAAACGAAGCACGCCCCGGCAACTGAATGATCACGGCAACAGCACCCGCGCTGCGCATTCTTCTGGTCGAGGACAGTGAACTCGATGCGGAACTGTTGTTGCATGAATTGACCGCAGGCGGCTTGGCGGTTGAATCCGAACGCGTGGAGACCGAAATCGCGTTCGTGCAGGCGCTGCAGACGTTCGCACCTGACTTGATCATGTCGGATCTAAGCATGCCGGAATTTACCGGCTATCGGGCACTGGAATTGGCGCGCGGCGAGGCGCCAGACATTCCGTTTCTGTTCGTGTCTGGCACCATGGGTGAAGAAGCCGCTGTCGAAGCGCTGCGCGGTGGCGCGACCGACTATGTGCTGAAGCACAACCTTGCTCGACTCGCCTCTGCTGTGAAGCGCGCCCTGATCGAAGCCGATGACCGCCGCGCACGCGCTGCGGCCGAAGCGGAGTTGCTGCGCGCGCAACGCTACGAAAGCCTGGCCCTGCTTGCATCCGGTCTGAGTCACGACTTGCGCAACGTGCTGCAGCCGATCTCGATGAGCGTCTATCTGTTGCAGGACGATCCGCGAGAGGAGATCCGCAAGGTCAGCGAGCTGATCACCGACTGCACGCGGCGTGGGCTCGAAATTGTTGCATCGATGCTTTCGTTCGCCAAGGGCTCACGCGCCGCTGTCCACCGCGTCAGCATAAAGCTGCTGCTGGACGGGCTTGCGATGCTGTTGCGCGGAAGTCTCGGCCGCAATGTCGAACTGCATATCGCGTCTGCGGATGCGTCGATTGAAGTTGAGGGCAACCACACCGAACTGCAGCAGTGTCTGCTCAACCTTTGCCTCAATGGCATTCAGGCGATGCCCGACGGCGGTGCGCTAAGGCTGGACTCGACGCAGGTCACGCTTGACGAGGAATTCTTCGAACATGAGGAACCGCGTGCCGCCGGCCCCTATCTGCACATGTCGATCAGTGATACGGGTATTGGCATGTCAGAAGACGTGCGTAAACGCCTGTTCAAGCCATTCTTCACGACCAAGGAAAAAGGAACCGGACTGGGCTTGCTGTCCTGCCGGCGCATCCTCGCCAACCATCACGGTCTTCTGAGGTTGACCAGTGAGCCCGGACATGGAACGACGTTTTCGATCTACCTGCCCATGCCGACCTCCGGCGGTCTCATCGCGCACGGAGAGATCGCACGCGGACATGGCGAACGCGTCCTCGTTGTTATCGAACGCGAAAGCAAGATGGTGCTTTTGCGCGACATCCTCGAAACGCACGGCTATTGCGTATCGTCGGCTGAAAACGGTACCGTCGCGGTGCAATCCATCGAATCGGAAGGGCTGCCGACCGTTGTCGTCATGGAGGCGCAGATGAATCTGATGACAGGTGTGCGCACCGCATCGAAGCTGCTGGAATTGAACTTCCAGGGACCTCTGATCCTGATTGCCGGAACAAACCGGCAGGCGATCGAACACGACTTGCCTCCGCAACTCCATATCCGCTTCATCGATAAACCAGTCGATCCGGATCAGCTGCTCACCGTTCTCGCCGAGGAAGTGGGTTCAAGCGACAACAAGGAATTGCACGAACCATCAGAGTGAACAGAGCCTGTCCGCTGGGCGGGCGATTCAGCCATTCTGCAGCTCTGAAACGATAGCCTATCTCGTGTCTTGCGAGGTGATGGCCATGGTCAATCTGCTGCTGCCGATTTTCAAGCTCTTTCCGTCACGCAGCTTGCGCTACGTGCCGATTCGTCCCGTCGTGTGGCCTGAGAAGGCAGTGAGGGTTGGCCGAGTTTCATATGGGTCGGTGCGACCTGCACGGAAAGTGAGCGGCAACCTGTTCCGCAACACGAACCAAATTTCCTCATGACGCTTTTGCTGATGCAGATTGAAGGGCGACCGCATGCCGGTTTCGTTCGACGTATCACCTGCGCGAGCGAAAGAATCGACTGAGCATTTCACTCGCTTCTACCGCAAGCACGCCGCTGTGGACGTCCAAACGATGGTTGTGACGTTCGTGCTGCAGCAGGTCGAACGCGCTGCCAGCAGCGCCGGTTTTCGGATCAGTTGCGGCAAAGACGACACGTCCGATTCGGGCATGGATCATCGCACCCGCACACATCACGCAAGGTTCCAGGGTCACGTACAACGATGCGCCGGGAAACCTGTAGTTGCCAATGCGGCGGCCAGCGTCGCGCAAAGCATCAATCTCGGCATGCGCGCT
>JBDSFA010000195.1:0-3610 GCA_039919785.1 Dokdonella sp.
CTGGTGTTGTCGTTGAACGCGGGTGCGCAGACGTTGGCGGTACCCGCGAGCGGCGCGTTCACGTTCCCGACCGGTCTTGCCAACGCCGCCACTTATGCGGTGACGGTCGGCACGCAGCCGTCCAGCCCGACGCAGACCTGCACGGTCAGCAACGGCAGTGGCACGATCGCTGGCGCCAACGTCACCAATGTTGCGGTGAGCTGCACGACCAACACGTACACGGTTGGCGGCACGGTCAGTGGCCTTGCCGGCACGGGCTTCACCTTGGTGCTGGGTGCCCAGACATTGCCGGTCGGGGCGAACGGGTCCTTCACCTTCGCGACCGCGCTCGCCAGCGGGGCAAGCTACGCGGTCACGGTCGGCACGCAGCCGTCCAGCCCGACGCAGACCTGCACGGTCAGCAACGGCAGCGGCACGATCGCTTCCGCGAACGTCACCAACGTCACCGTGAGCTGCACGACCAACACCTACACGGTCGGCGGCACGGTCAGCGGTCTGGTCGGCAACAGTGTCACGCTCTCGCTCAATAGCGGAGCGCAGACGCAAGTGGTTGCGGCGAACGGGACCTTCGCGTTCCCGACCGCCCTCGCCAGCGGCGCGGCCTATGCGGTCACCGTCAGCGTGCAGCCGACGAGCCCGACCGAGGTCTGCACGATCACGAACGGCAGCGGCACGGTTGCCGGCGCCAACGTGACCACGATCGTCGTCAGCTGCATCGACCGCATCTTCGCGGACGGTTTCGAAGGGTGATTTAGTAACCGCCTTCTCCCCGCGCAACGCGGGGAGAAGGTTCAGAAGCTGACACGCGGATGCACCTGCGAACAATCGTCGGTGCATCCGTTTTTTTGTCCGCCATCTGGATGCGATGGGGCACGCGCTGCCTGGATTGCAGCCGTCGGCACGAATGAACTGCGCGCGTGCTTGCGATCAATCCCGATGCGCTGCGTTACGGTCGCGGCCGGCACCAAGCCGGCGATCGAAAGCACCAAAAAATCTCTTGAACAACCGAGAAAATTTTCCCCGTTTCGTCTTGCGCAACTTTTCTTCCTCGCTGGTCAACCACGCAACCTGGATCACGCGGCGTTCGCCTTCGTGCGGCAGGTGTCCGTGAAACGAGTTGTCGGCCCGCCGGAATGCGACGAGCGTGCCGAACAGTGGCCTTACTTCGGGAACGACGAGGTCATCGATGTCGTCGATTCGATTGAGAAAACGCAGGCATCCCTCGCTGATTTCAGGCCAGCTCTCATTGAGGTAGACGAGGGCGGTCACAATCTTCGAGCGGCTGTCGGTATGGATCGTGCCGTGGCGCTTGTTGAGCGAGCGGCAGATCGTGACAAGGGTCGGATGCGCACCGAGATCTGGCAGGCCGAGGCGGGCACCTACGGCATCGGCGAATTCGCGCGAGACGAGTTCGTCGACCAGACGATTGACCGATGGCCCGCAATCTCCGACTTCATGCGGGAAGAACCCCGCGCTCGGATAGCGCGGAAAGTCGCGCGCAAGCTCGGCGCTGGCCTCATCCGGCAACTGGCCGTGCGCAGTCAGGAACGCGAACGGCTCCGCAGCCACGAAGGTGTCCGCACGATCCAGCCTCGCCGAATCGAGCAGTGGCGTGCCATCGAGCGGTGCGGGGGTGTCCGGTAGCGCGTTCATGGGTAACTGAATCGGCGGATAACTGAATCGGGGTCAACGGGCGCAATTGTAGACGCTGCGGTGGACAGCGCGGCACCGCGCCCCTAGAATTTCCGCTCGCCTTGATTCCTTTTTCCCCGACGGCCCTGCTCCGGCCAGGCGGCGGGTGCTGGCGCATGGGGTCTCGACGCGACCGGATGCGCAATTAACTACCTACAGGCGAAAGCATGACGATTCCCGCTCTACTCGCACTCGCCGACGGCAGCGTGTTCCGCGGCGTCTCCATTGGCGCGCAGGGGCAGGCGGTCGGCGAAGTCGTGTTCAACACCGCGATGACCGGCTATCAGGAGATCCTGACGGACCCATCGTACGCACAGCAGATCGTGACGCTGACGTACCCGCATATCGGCAACACCGGTTGCAACGCGGCCGACGCAGAATCGGATCGCGTCCACGTGGCGGGCCTGGTGATACGCGACCTGCCACTGGTCGCGAGCAACTGGCGATCGGAAGAAACGCTGGACGCGTACCTGCTGCGCAATCGTATTGTCGCCATTGCCGAAATTGACACGCGTCGGCTGACTCGGATTCTGCGCACCACGGGCGCCCAGAGCGGCTGCATCGTTGCCGGTGCAGATATCACGGAAGAGGCCGCGCTTGCGGCGGCTCGCGGCTTTGCGGGACTTGACGGCATGGACCTGGCGAAAGTGGTGTCCACACGCGAGCGCTACGCATGGCGCGAGGGCAGCTACGATCTCGATCGAGTCGCCTTCACGAATCCCGCCGCGCGCTTCCGCGTCGTCGCTTACGACTACGGCATCAAGCAAAATATCCTGCGCATGCTCGCTGATCGTGGGTGTGATCTGACCGTCGTTCCCGCACAGACCCCTGCGGCCGATGTGTTCGCGCTGCGCCCGGATGGCGTGTTCCTCTCCAACGGACCCGGCGATCCGCAGCCCTGTGATTACGCGATCGCGGCCATCCGCGAATTCGTCCGCGCGCGTCTGCCGACCTTCGGCATCTGCTTTGGTCATCAGTTGTTGGGACTGGCCGTTGGCGCACGCACGCTCAAGATGAAGTTCGGCCATCATGGCGCAAACCACCCAGTGATCGACCTCGACAGCGGCCGTGTGATGATTTCCAGCCAAAACCACGGATTCGCGGTCGACGAAGCGACCCTGCCCGCCAACGTGCGTGCAACGCATCGGTCATTGTTCGACGGTTCTTTGCAGGGCATCGCGCTGACGGATGCGCCTGCTTTCAGTTTCCAGGGACATCCTGAAGCCAGTCCCGGCCCACACGACGTGGCCGGTTTGTTCGATCGGTTCATCCAACAAATGGAGGCGCGCGCGGCTGCCGCGGCGTAATCGACATGATCAAGACCACGCATATTGCATCGACTCTGATTCTGGCCGCGCTGGTAGCGGTCTCGGCCAATGCGGTCGCTGCGAAACCCAGGCACGCGCCAATCAAGACCACGATCACCGCAGGAGCGGCGCCTGCCGAGGCGCCCAAGCCGACCGACCAGCCGATCGCCTACAAAGAGCTCGAAAGTCACATCGGCGCGGAACTTACGATCGAAACGACCTTGAACACTGTCCGCCGCGGCACGCTGGTCAGGTACACCAACCCGGGATTGAAGATCCAGCTCGGTCCCGAGGCCGGAGGGATCGAGCTTGAAGTTCCCGCCGAGACGATCCGTCGCGTGAGCATCGTTGCACCCGCGCCGCAGAGCGCGACGCCAGCGCAGGAAAAGAGCAGTGCCAAAAAGAACTGATCTCCGCACGATCCTGATCATCGGCGCGGGCCCGATCGTTATCGGCCAGGCTTGCGAATTCGACTATTCCGGCGCGCAGGCCTGCAAGGCACTGAAAGAGGAGGGCTATCGCGTCGTCCTGGTCAATTCCAATCCGGCCACGATCATGACCGACCCGCAGACGGCGGATGCGGTCTACATCGAGCCGATCAATTGGAAGAC
>JBDSFA010000066.1:0-13745 GCA_039919785.1 Dokdonella sp.
GAGGCGAGGCCGAACACGATCAGGAAGCCGAACACGGTGGGCGATTCAAAACTCGATTCGCGCAGCAGATGGCGCCATGGTAGCGGCAGTCGCATTTCGACAAGCAACGAGCCGCGCGACACGCCGGATACGTCACGCAATGGCGCAATCACACGACGGATGCGATACGGACTGTCGCCGCCAGGCAAGGCGACGGTATGGGTGCCGCCTGTGCTCGCGATCTGCTCGATGGTGGGCAGCTGCAGTGTCCAGTGGCCATCGCCACGCGACTGCGCAACGACGTGTCCATCCAGTGCAAGGACGGCAGCCATCAACGGAGCGTCGGCGAGTTCCATCAAGACGTAGGATTCGTCCGGTGTCAGTGCCCCGCGCGGCTGCTGTAGTTGCAGGACCCAGGCGTCGAGCCAGATATTCACGCCGGTGCTGTCCGGGCTGTCCGTCGCGTGCAGATGCGGCCATTGCCTCGCCAACTCGGCCGCGCCGTTTTCGGCGGCGCGATCCAGGCTGCCGTTCGCGATCCCGCTCATGAACTGATGGAACTCATGAATCAGGATCGCCGACTCAACCAGGACCAGGGTTGGCAGCGAGAGCAGCACGTAGAACAAGCCAAGCTTGAACACGAGACCACGCAATTGCGGACGCAGCAAGGTCATCGGTAGCCGGCGACGGGGCGGGGCGACAAGCATACCCGTCGCGAAGCTGCGGATTCGAATTCATGAATCATCCTCTGGGCGCAGCGCAAACTACGCCTCAAGGCCGTTATGCAGGACGGACCCAGCGCCTACGCTATCAAATTAGAAATTCGTTAAGCATTCCGCTCGGTCCCAGGGGAAATACCATGATGTCTCGTTCTTCGCTCGCTCTCTCGATCCGCCTTGCGCTCACCGTTTTCCTCTCCACCGTCGCCGCCCTCGCGACTGCGGCGGATCCGCAAACGCTGGAGCCTGTCGAGGTCACCACCTCGAAGATCCCGGTCGCACTGAGCGATGTCGCGGCGAATGTCAGTGTCGTCAGCGGTGATGAACTGCGTGCGCGCGGCGCGACCGATCTGCGCACCGCGTTGTCCCTGGTCGCAGGCGTCGATATCGCGCCCGGTGGCGACGGTGGTCCGGCGTCGTCAGTGCCGGCTTTGTGGGGCCTGCGCGAGTTCGACGCATTCCTGCTCGTCGTCGACGGCATCCCCTCGGGTGGTGCGTTTACGCCCGCGTTGGCGACACTGAACATCGCCAACGTCGAACGCATCGAAGTCCTCAAGGGCGCCGCACCAGTCAGCTATGGCGCAACCAGTTTCGTTGGCGTGATCCAGGTCATCCACTACGCCGCAGGCCAGGGGCCGGGCCGGTTCGAGGCTGGCATCGGCAGCCGCGGCAGCGCGCATATTGCCGCGGCAATTCCGTTGTCGGAAGCGAATGCGCCGTGGCGGCAATCGCTCTTGCTGGATGCGGACAAGAACGAACTCAAGGCCGATCGTGCGGGTTGGGATCGCGCGCATCTTCTCTATCGTGGCGCCGGTGAACTGGGTGCGGGTCAGTTTTCGGTTGACGCGGATTTCACGCAATTGAATCAGGATCCGGTCAGCCCGCATCCGCGCGAGGCCGGCGTGCTCACCGATCGCGTACCGCTCGATTCAAACGACAATCCGCGTGGTGCGATGCAGGACGAGGACCGTGGTCAGATCGCACTCGGCTACGTGTTGCCCACCGGTCTTGGCGACTGGAGTACGCGGCTTGCCTATTCGCGCAGCAATGCGGAAAACGTGCGTGGCTACTTGCGGCCGGATTTTGCCGACGATGGCGTGATCCATAACGCCGACGGTTTCCATCAGGACGTGCATCGCACCGAGATCTATTTCGACAGCCACATCGCGACACCGTTGAACGATCGCTCGACCCTGGTCTGGGGCATCGACCATCTGTATGGCAAGGGCGATCAGGAAAGCGACAACTTCGAATACGCGGTGCTGCCGAACGGCTCCAATGCACCGGACTGGCGGAGCCTGCATATCGATGAAGCGACGCGCCTCGACGACAAGCGCAACTTCAGTGGCGTGTATGTGGATCTCGAATACGCAGTGACCGACGCCTGGCGCGTAGAAGCCGGCCTGCGCTTCAATCACACCAGTGAATCGAGCAGCGGCATCGCACTCGATCTGACGGGCGATGAGCCGGAAGTCGCCGAAGGCGGCACCGACCACCGCAGCGACAATCGCTGGGCTGGCGCGCTTGGCACCAGCTACCGTTTCTGGCAGGACGGCAAGGACTTCCTCACCGGCTACGCAAACTATCGCAATACGTTCAAACCGGCAGTGAAGGATTTCGGGCCCGAGCCCGAGTTCGACATCCTCAAGCCCGAGGCAGCGAAGAGCGGTGAGATTGGTGTGAAGGGACGTCACCTCGACGGTCGCTTCGAGTGGGACCTGTCCGTGTTCCGTATGGACTTCCGCAATCTTGTCGTGAGCCAGAGCATCGACGGTTTGCCAGGCCTCACCAACGCAGGCAACGAGCGCTTCAAGGGCGCCGAGGCAGAGGCGCGCTGGACTCTCGCCGAGGGTCTCAGCGTCGTGGGCACCTACGCCTACCACGATGCGCGCTTTGCCGACTACGAGCAGGATTTTGACGGCACCCCGACCCAACTCGACGGCAATCTGCTGGAGATGTCGCCGCAGCACATCGGTAGCGTCGGCTTCATGTACGCGCAGCCGCAGGGTTTTCGCGCACACGTCGCCGCCAACTATGTCGGCAAGCGCTGGCTCAACAAGCGCAACACCGCGATCGCATCCGACTACACCACGGTCGATGCCGGCCTCGGATATGCGTTCGATCGTTGGGAGCTGCGTATGGACGGCTACAACCTCAGCGACCGTCGCGATCCGGGCGCGGAGAGCGAACTTGGCGATGCGCAGTACTACCGGATGCAGGCGCGTTCGTACTGGTTGAGTGCGAGCTTCGCGTTCGGTGCGCACTGAAGGCGCGACGGCCGGCGGCGATGCCGTCCAGACGCGACATGACGGTACTTGCGTGTATCGGCGTAGGCGATCATTTCACGCCCGCAGGTGACTGCACGTCGCTGTAGTCGTAGCGCATGGATGTGTGTTTCTTTCCGCCGGCGTCACCCAGATCGATGTCCAGTTCCGTGAGCAGCGGCAGTCCGCGGCTCGCGGAAATCCACGTCTGCGTGTCTGATTGAGAGTCCTCTGTCTCGCTGTGCCCGGCATAGACCGCCGCGGCCTCGCCGTTGACCGTCTCATCGCGCAGGTACCGGCAACTGTAGACTTTGGCGTTGTGGATACTTTTCTGCAACTGCATGTTCGCGAAGACCGAAGCGAGCACGGGCGAAGCGGATGCCCAGGCGCTACTGGCCCTGTGCGAGGAGGCCGCGGGCAACGCGTCTGCGCGCGACGTCGCGGCGACGCGTGCAAGGGAGCTGCGCACGAGGATAACCGAACGCCAGGAAGTGTTCATGGTGGACATTGCGCTTGCGCGACTGCATAGCAATGCAGGGCCGATCGATACGGCTCTGACGACGTTGCGTGACCTTGCCGCCGACGCGGAAAAACGCCACTGGATCACGTGGTCGCTGGAGAGCCGTCTAGCGCTTTGGCAATTGCTGGAGGAAAAACACGATCCCTCCGCACCATCCGTACTCAATGCTCTCAAGGCCGAGGCCAAGGCGCATGGATTCAAACGGATCCTTCAACTGATCGATGCGCGCACATCGTAAGCGTACCGCTGCGATTGCGTTCGCGGCGTCATCGGAAAACGAGCGCAACGCTCACTTCGTCGCGGGAACCGTGAACGCCGCCGATACCGGACAGCCCGTGCGCATACGCTTGCCGCAGCTGCGCAAATCCAGGTCCTTGTCGAGGCAGACGCGCACTTCGACCAGCTCTCCCTGGCTGCAATGCAGGCTCAGCATGTCGTCACGCAGCTTCGGGTTGGCACGCTTGAGCGCCGCACGCAGGTCGTCTGCATGCATCTGGACATCGCGTGGCGGCGCCTTGAGTTCTGCAGGAACCTGTACCGACGCGAATGCGCGATCAGCAAGACCGAAGTAGCCCTCGGGATCCAGACCGGTGCAGGCACCGTGCGTGACCCATTCGTGATTGATCAGGCGCTTGCTCGGCATGAAGGCGAGCGTTTGAGCGACTGTCTTGCGATCGGGTTCGACATCGGTCTGGCAATGCTGGGGACCGTTGCCGCTTTCGTATTGTGGCCACAGGCCGTGCAGCACGAAGCCGTAGCCTTTGTGATTGCACTGTTCGTCTTCGTCCGGATGCGTCTGGCAGAACGTTGGCGACCACGAGAGTGCCATCACGTAGTAGTCGTACGCGCCGGGTGTGCTGGTATCCGATTTCTTGTTGCTTTTGTGCGAGTGCGAGGAATGGCGCGCGAACGCCGCTTGCGTGCAACACGCGGCGAGCAAGCCGCAGAGGATCAGGGCAGAACGCAGACGTGACATGGCAGGCTCGTCGAAGGTGGGCGCAAAGGCCGTCGCGGAAACTTAGCAGATCGAACGGTTTTCATCCCGTTCGCCCCGCTCGCAGGGAGCCCGTTGTCCTGGCGCACGCGGTAGGGCACCGTCGCGCCGTGCCTAGGCCGCTGCCACGAAAAAACCGGTGGCCGGAACGCGATATGATGCGCGCCCAAATTCCATCCAGGCGCGGTCAGTCATGCCCAAACGTATCGCCGCACGCCGCTCGCCAATCCACGGCAATGGCGTTTTCGCCCTCACCGATATCCCCAAGGGCATCGAACTCATCGAATACCGTGGCAAGCGTCTGACGCATGCGCAGGCTGATCGCCTGTACGCGAACACCAGCGACAGCGGCCACACCTTCCTGTTCACGCTCAACGACAAGTACGTGATCGATGCGAACAGTGAGGGCAACATGGCGCGCTGGATCAACCACAGCTGCGCACCGAACTGTCGCGCCCTGCTGGAAGACAGCGCCGACGGCAACCCGCGCAACGATCGCGTGCTGATCGAATCGCTGCGCCCGTTGAAAGCCGGCGAGGAGCTGACCTACGACTACGGCATCGTGCTGGAGGAGCGCCTGACCCCGCGCCTGAAGGCGATCTGGGAATGCCGCTGTGGTGCAGCGAAGTGCTCGGGCACCCTGCTCAAACCCAAGCGCAAGCCGCCCGCCGCAGCCAGCAAGCGCGTCGCTGCGGCGAAGAAACCGCGTACGGGTGCGAAAGCCGCCAACGCCTGAGGTCGCTATCCGCCTGCGTGCGGACGATTGGACACGGGTCTGCTGCGCTTTATGGTGCCGCACTCGGATGCCGATGGGTGGTGCTTTCCAGCACATGGCAGGGATTGACGCGCGCGCGCCTTGGCGTCAACGTAGCCAAGCAGCCGTGGGGCTGCGCGTTGGGGGACGCAACACCGTGAGTGCCAACAAGACGATTGCCTTGGTGGGCGTTTCCGAGCAGGAAGGCGCGCATCTGCGCCTGTTACTGCGCAAGAGCGCGCAGGAACTTCAGCACACCTGGCGCTGGGGCGACGAAAATGACGCCGACCTCGTGGTTGTCGATGTCCGTTCGTTCGCCGGCCAGATGGCGCGCACGCGTGCGCAGGGCTCAGGCGTTCGCTATGCGGTCTTCACTGACGCAAAGAAAGAGGAAGGCGCCAATCTCATCCTGCAACGTCCGCTGCAGCGCGCCAACGTGATCGCCGTGTTCAACCAGGCCGCTGGCGCAGTAGCGCTCGACCCGAACATTGGCGCGCACACCGCCGATTTCTATACGCGCGATCTCGGCGAGGATCTGTCCGACGTGATCCTGCCGGAGCTGGAAACCCGTTTCCACCAAGCCAGTGCGGTCGCGGGTCTCGATGAATTGCTGAACCCGGAGCCCATCGAGCTGCGCGGCGATGGCGCGTGGACACCCTCGTCTGCGCCGATCCCGAGCATGCCTCGCCACGAGGATGCGACGGAACCATCGTCGCGTGCTCCAGCACCGGCCGTTCCATTGCGCACGTATGCGACGCGCGAAATCATGCTTGCGGACACTGCACCGCGCGACCTGCGTGCGTATCTGGACGTGAATCTACTGCAGGTGCCTGCTCGCTTCACCTTGCCCGGTGCGCCGACGCTTACTCTCGATCCGAAAAACAAGGTCGCCCACGCCTCGGTCGGACTGGGCGGTCTGTCGGCGTACTGTCGTGGCCGCTGGCGCCTGTGCGACTGGCAGCCGCTGACCAATTCCGAGCTTGCCGACGTGCGCGAGACGCAGCAGCCGCAAGGTTATACGCGCCTGACATGGTTGTATGTGCTGCTGACGTCCGGCGGACACTTGGCCAGCCATCTGGACCCCGGTGGAACCTATCGACTCAAGCACTGGGTCGAGATTGAAAAAGAACTCAGCCGTTATTTCCGTATCGCCTCGGCGCTGCTGCAGCCGGCGCGGCTGCACGAGATTGCGGCCACGGCCGCTGCACCGATGGCCGACGTATTCGATCTGGTCAACGCCTACGACGCGATCGGCATGATCGAATGGCAGCCGCGCGCGCGGCGCGATGATGGCGCGGACAAGAAACCACCGAGCCTGTTGGGCCGGCTGCGCAATCCGTTCGGGAAAACCTGACGCGCCGCTGGCGGTTCAGCCGGCATCGCTGGAGCCCCGACCACATCGGGCGCCGCGTCTTCAACGGGTAAGACTCACGTCGCGCGCAATTGATCGGCGAGCGAACGCGTGTGCTCGGTCACCACGTTACCGCTATGCAGGGTTGTCTTGCGCTCGATGAGCATGATCAGACATTCGTGTTCGGCGACCGGGTTGTGCTGCACGCCCTTGGGCACGACGAACATCCCGCCCTCGCCGAGTTCGACTGCGCTGCCTTCCATTTCAATACGCAAATGTCCCTTGAGTATGAAAAACAGTTCGTCTTCGTGTTCGTGGTTGTGCCATCCAAAGGACCCCTGCACCTTGGCCACCTTGACGTAACTATCGTCCAGCTCGCCGACGACGCGGGGCGACCACAATTGCGTGAGCGCCGCGGCGATCTCGCGAGGTGACGTGGTCGACATTGTGGCGCTGGATGATACGGTCTCGTGCATGCGTGATCTCCGCTCGGGTGGAAAATCCGGAACAAACGTCTACTTCGGTGTATACGCAAACGCGGGAATTCATTTTCATTGTTTCAATGGATTCGCATGTAGTCCCTTTCCGATCGCCGCGGTGCTATATGCGGAATGACGACGTCTTCAGGCCAAGCCCTCCGCGGCGTTGTCGCCCGCGAGTTCGACAACGCGTGCGGATACAGAGCTGCCGATGATTTCAAGTTCTGCCAGTGCGATCGGCAACCTGAAACGACGCCGTCCCGCACTTCCAGGATTGACGAACAAGACGCCATCGCGTTCGTCGATCGATGGCTTGTGCGAATGTCCCGAAACCACCACGCGCACTCCTGCAGCGATCGCTTCGATGTCGGGTTGCGATAGATTGTGGATCACGTAAATCAACACGCCGCCGATGGTGAGGAATTCGGCTTCCCGCAGGCGTTCGGCCCAAGGCCCATGATCATTGTTGCCACGCACCGCAGTGACGGGTGCCAGTACGGCGAGCTCATCGAGGATGTCAGGGCCGCCGATATCGCCGGCATGAACGCTATGGTCGCAGCCGCGCAGGAACGCGAGTGCATCTGGGCGCAGCAGCCCATGCGTATCGGAGATGAGGCCCACTCGAATCATCGTGTCGCGCCTGCGTTGGTGGTCGCGGGCAAAGGCGGGCGCGGACACAAGCCTGACGAATCGGATCTATGCACGGCGTTTCCGGCGCAGCAGAAATATCGGGAGGTAAAACAGTTGCAGCAACGCGGCGTCGGCAAACGCGACGAGCCAGAAAGACCAATGCGGGAGCCATGCAACGTTTGCTTGCGCCGACGCAATGGCTGCGGCGCAAACGAGAATCTGCGCGAGCACAGGAATCGTTGAGACATGACGCTTGATGCCGCCGCGCCAGAAGCGATAGGTGGCGATGACGCAGGCCCAATTGAGCACCACGATGTACGCGGCAAGCGCGAGAAAAATAGCCGAAAGCACGTTTGCGACCAAGAACGCTCCACGATTGAACCAAGGTGTCTGAAAAACGCGATCATGCCGCGTCGATGCAGATCAGACCGTCGCAACGAGTGCGATGGACACGCGCATGCCTTTGGGACGAACCGGAAGTTTGGCGCTCTGGCACGCTGGAGGATCCATAGCTAACCAGTTTGCCCATTCCTCGTTCATGTCAGCGAAGTCCACTTCCTCGCCAAGGATGAACGCGGCTCTCAGCGCATTTTCCGGCCCGCTGCAAGCCGCCTGCAGCGTCGCCCGCAGGTTTTTCAAACAGTGCGCCGTCTGCCCCTGGATCTTCGCGCCCACGACGTCACCCGTCGCAGGCTCGAACGGCGCCAGGTGCGAAATCCATGCACGAAGCGTCAGGCGGCAGCAGCTATAGCGACTGCTGGAAAATGGCTATAGCCCTCGAATGCGGCAGGCTGCGAGCAGCAAGCCGAACCCGATAATCCATAACCACGGCGCAACGGTGCCCAGAGCAATAACCCCGAACTGAGAAGCAATGGCAAGCACGTAGAGTACAAGCGAGATGACCCACACGATCATGGTCGGAGCCTTACCGGAATTGCGCATGTCGCACCTTGGCCTTTGGTGAGTGATGAAGAGTAGTGCTGAAACTCAACGCTGGAGCTGAGCGGCGACGTCGTAGTTCGCCTCGAAGGGGCGATCAGTCATCCTGTTGATTGCCAGCGAGGTCGTCACTGACCCTGCCCCAGTCGATGTAGCTTGCTACTGTAGCCCATTGAGCAATGCGCAGCCGAAGGGCATTGCTCTCGGCAATAACCCAACCCATTATGGCGGCAGCCACAGTGACCGCAACTACTGGAAGGCCGTAGTAGATGCCAAAAACAACAAAAAGAAATAGAGCCAGGCCCGCCAACCAAAGGCTACGGGCGACCGAAGTTGCACGTTCCATACCCTTTCCATTTCGCAGTGACTGCCAACGGTTGAGTAAGCGCCTTGTCTCTGTATTCATTGGAATCCTTGCTATGCCCGACGCTTGCGGCAAGTGGCAGCTGCCACGATGGGTGCGAAGATACCGCAGCGGCGGTTTCAACTCTGAAGCGCACCACCCCGAGCAACGAAGAGGCGCAAGTGGAGTAGCCTGCGCAGCTTCAGCGGCAGGTGGAAATGCACGTCAGCTACACACACCTGTGCCAGCAAGAACGATACCCGATTGCGCACCTTCATCGTGGCGGACTTTCGTCGCGTGAGAATGGCGAGCACCCGGGCTGCGACACATCAACGATCCGCGGAGAGGTGCGGCGCAATACCGCAGCAGACGGTCGCTACGATTTGCGATCAGCGCGACCGCGCAGCGTCGAACGACGTCACGCAGCCAGTGCGCAGCCACGGATCGATGCCGAGCAGTGGAAGCAGGTTGAGGCACGACTTCGCGAAGACTGGAGTCCAGGTCAGATCGACGGTAGCGGCGAGGTGGCAGTGAGCCACGAGCGAATCTATCACCACATCGCCGAGGATCGTCAGGGCGACGGTACGCTGCGGAAGCAGCTGTGCCAACACAAACCACGACGACGTCATTGCTGCGGCACGCCGCGGATGCGCCAGAGTCTTGGTGGCCGCCGCATCCACCAACGGCCGGCTGTCGTGGAGACCTCGGAATTCAATCCGTCCGCTCCTTATCCGTCGCGGCCATTTTTTATAAAAATCTGTTCATTTCCATCTTCTGACCAATAGAAGCATGTCCTTCGTTCAAAGTCCCATTCCCCTATCATTGGGACGCTGGCCCCGATTGTTGACCATTCGACACCAGCCATCTGGCACATCGGAACAGGGATCTCTCCCTGGCTTGTTCCATCGCTCCCCAGGATCTCAACAAAACAGGGCTTGTCGCTCGAAGACCCAGGTGGCATGGGCAACATGGACAAATACGATTTGTATGAAACGACTGCGCTGTATTGGCCTGTTGGGCCAGCGTCAACCGAGACAATTGTTCGGTGTTGCAGGCCAAGTAATATGAGGCCAACAAACGCAGTGCCTGAGGCAATCAATGTTTTTGCGCGTTTCATTTCTGCCTAAGGATTTGGTGGAAAAAGTGGCTATGATCTTGCTCGCACACGTCGAGACGATCAAGGGAGTCGGCGATGGCGCGATGCAAAGTAGTGGACATGAAGTCGTAGCCTCTGCCGGGCTCGTTCGCGCACGCTGTCCACTATGTCGCCTACGCGCCGGACCTGTCCGCGTTTGATGCGCACTACCGCAATGGCGACAACGGAAACGACGACAACGGTGCGTCGATGCTGCTCAAAGAGCGCTGCTGGCTTGCTCGGACCTGACTGGCGTCGAACCGCAGCCAGGAATTCCATGGCGTTCGGGAGGGACTCCTTCTCCCTCTGGGAGAAGGTGCCGACAGGCGGATGAGGGGAAGGCACATGCTTGGGAATGAAAGGGGATGCGCGGGCTTTCCATCATCCGCCGCTTCGCGTCACATTCTAGCTTTGCACCTCCTTGCGCTCACCGGCGCGAGAAGGAGCAGCGCAGCCAAGGTTCGACGCCAATCAGGTGCTCGGATGGGATGGTCAGTTCGAGCGCGATTGAACGTGCATGTCGCGACAACGCACCATTCATCGCAGTGACCAATGATGCGAAACCGCAATTCACCACGATTCCGGGCCTCGTCGGTTGCTGGCGTGAGGCGAGCACGACGGAGTAGGCCACGGGTCAGGCCACCGAGGAGAAGTTCTGACAAACTACATGGACGCCCAAAGCTTGCCGCGGCTGACCCCCGAGACACCGCACACGACGATGGAAGAAAGAGGCCTGTACACAGTTCATATCCGGCGACGCCGGCTCAATCGGACCGCTTACGAATTGTAGCCTGACATTCGTTGAGCTCGCGCAGCACTGGCACGCAGCACGCACGGATCAGAACAACACGATGGCCGGCAGTAGCCAGAAAGCACGGGACAAAAGCATCATGCGATTTGAGTTGACGGTAAGTCTCTTGTGGAATTGTCAGGGCTCATGCTCCGCGACATCAGGAATCCCTCATAGACCATGGTGCCGAGTGGGAAATGATATTTCCCCTCTACACTAAAGCCGTGCTTTCGGTAGAACGCCAAACCACGTTGGTTGCTTCCTGAAGCGCCGAGCCACAGGCTGTCATGGCCGCCAACGTTGGCCTCGCGAACGGCGCAGGCAATGAGGTCGCCGGCCACGCCAGATCCGTGATACGCGGGTAGGACATAAATACGGCGCAATTCAAGCGGCCGCTGAGCATTGAGATCGGCGAGTGCTTCCTCGCAACACAGCATTAGATAGCCAACAATCTGCGAGTTCACCTCTGCAACAAAAAGCGACTTTGACACGCAGGTAACATGATCTTCGAATCTACGCGCTGTCAGCTCAGAATCTATGTACGCTTCTGCATCCTCGCGCGGTGTTCCAGTGGAGCAAGCGAGTGCAAACGTGGATGCGCCAACGTGTGACAAGGCTTCGGCATCTGTCAGCTTGGTGGCGCGAATGATGTGTGTCATGAGCCCTAATGAGGCTGTTGAAGAACTGGCTCCGATCTTGCCCGCATGGGGCGAGGCGATCAAGGGAGTCGGGGTGGCGCGACACAAGATGGTGAATATGAGTCCGCGCCTGCTGCCGGTGGATCGGGAAGCGCAGCTGATATCGCGCTCATCCGCGCATGCGGTGAATCGCGTGGTCGACGCGTCGGACCAGTTCGCGCTCGACGCGCAGGAGCGCAACGCCGCCAACGATGCGCTGGCGTATGCACCATCCATGCTGCAAATGGCCATCCCGCTGGCGAATTCGTAAGGCATGGTCAGTTCATGCACGATCGAACGCGCGTGTCACGACAACGTGCTGCTAATCGCGTTGACCGGTGATGCGAAGCCGCACTTCATCATGATTGCGGACTCCGTAAACTGCTCGCGTGATGCGAACCAATCGGTGTTTCAGGCGGGCACCGATATTGCTGGCGAAGGAAAGCCTGATCCGTCGACCGCTGCCGTGCAGGCAATTGTGCGGCTGCAGGCACTTCCCACGTCACTTTTGGTCGTTTGCCCTCAGCCGCATCTAGCTTGCTTCGACCACCTCAAAAAACTGCTCTGTCACGCGCGGTGTTCATCATCAGCGCGAAGGAGTAGGGAACGGGTCAGACAATCCCGGAGAAAGCCCGACTAGCCGGATGGACGTCCAAACCGCGCCGCCGATGATCCCCGAGCCACTGGACAGTCCGATGAATGAACGAAGTCTTCGGGTGCTGTCTATACAGAGGTCCGAGTCGGCAACATCGGCTCAACAAGACCGGTTACGGAGGGCAGTCTGACATTCGTTGAACCCGCGCAGCACTGGCACGCAGCACGCACGTATCAAGGCAACACGATGACCACCAGCAGCGTGAGAGCCCGGCGCAAAAGCATCATGCGCCCGGCGTTGACGGGAAGTCTCTCGGGCAATGGTTAGACCTTCCCGCTTGGCCACGCAATGTGCACTGTGCGGTGCTTCATGACGCAATCACGCAAGTACAAATTAATCAGGGTTTGATACGGAACCCCCGCTTCGTTTGCCATGCCCTTAAAATAAGTCACGACGTCCTCCGAAAGGCGCATTGAGACAGGCTTCTTCAACTTGGCCGCATAAGGATTCTTGCGGGACTTCATTTTGGAGAGGTCGTACTCGGCTTTCATGGTGATCACTGCCCGTAAGAGGAGCGTTCTAGTTTTGTGGCATTCCGCGCAGAGATGATCCGAATTGCGCCAACACTGTCTCGCTCACAGTGGCAAACGAGTAGGAGATGAGCGCCACTGCTCATGCCTAACAAGAGGAAACGCTCCTCATCCAAGGAGTGTGGTTCGTCGAAGAACTGAATAGCGAATTCGTCATAAAAGACAGACTGGGCGTCCTCGAAGGAAACGCCATGCTTCCTGAGGTTTGAGGCGGCCTTAGACGGATCCCAGTCGAACGTGATCATCTGTACATTGTATGGATGATCGTCGTTTTTGCAAGGCTTAACGAGGCTGTAGAAAAATCGGCCGCGATCTTGCTCGCGACAAGCGAGGCCATCAAGGGAGTCTGCGATCGCGCGACACACGGTAGTGGACATGAGTCAGCGATTGCTGCCCGTGGATTTGGAAGCGCAGTTGGTGCCGCGTTCGTTCGCGCGTGCGGTTCACGGCGCGGTCGACGTGCTGGGCCTGTCGCTGTTGGATGCGCATTGCTGCAATGACGACAACGGTGCGTCAGCGCATGCGCCGACGGTGCTTCTCCAGGCCGTGCTGCTGAGCTACTCAAAGGGTATGGTCTGTTCACGCATGATTGAACGCGCGTGCTGCGACAACGTGCTGTTCATTGCACTGATCGGCGATGCGAAGCCGCGCTTCATCACGATTGCGGACTTCGTCAGCCGCTCGCGCGGTGCGGTCGCGCAGGTGTTCAGTCAGCTCCTGACATTGCTCTGCAAGGAAGGCCTGCGCGGCCGAGAGCTGGCCGCAGGCGCTCCCCACGTTCCCGGTGGATGGCTCGCCCACGACGGCGTAGAACTTCCCTCAAACGCCTCCAAGCACCGGTCCGGTACACACGCTGAGTACGCGCAGGCGCAGAAGATGGAGCGTGCCGCCAAGACGATGCTCGATCATCGTTGCGCCGACGAGTAGGGCAGCAGCGGCCAGAGGCCGGATACAAAGACCGACGTGCGGCTCGAACGCATGACGTG
>JBDSFA010000132.1:0-3564 GCA_039919785.1 Dokdonella sp.
ATCGGCCAAATCGAGTTTTGACCGGGTGGCGAGCACGGCGCCCACCATTGATCGATCGCGATTCGTGATGCGCTCGGAACCAGTCGCCGGCCCTCGTCGCCGCGGAAGAGCTCGAACGATTTCTAGCTGCCCAGTCGTTGTGCGGGTGGGATCAGTGGCGTGACATTGCCGACAGACTTTGGCTCTGCGGCCCGTTTTTCCAGCCATTGCAGCAGTGGCGTCCAGTCTTCGCGATGCGCGCGCGACTGACTGCTGTCATCGTCGAATACGCTTTGGCCGCGATCGGCGAGGCCGACATAGGTCTGCGAATCGCGCACGCGAATCATCGCCGCCTGTGTTAGTCGATCGAGAGAGGCGTCGAGCTGTTTGGCGGAATTCGTGCGTTCGCGCAGCCGGTTCGCGATCACCGCGACACGCAGGCGACCACTCTTGACCTCCTGCAGCTTGCGTACGATGTCGATGAACATGAGGGTGGCGCGCAGGTCGATCGGCGAGGGCACCACCGGGATCACCAGAACGTCGGCATGCCGCGCGAACCGCTCGAACTCGTGCGCGCGCAATCCGGCTGGCGTATCGATCAACAGAACCTCGGTGCTCGCGGGTATACGCAGCAACCAGCCCGCGCTCAAGCCGTAGGCGGGATCGTTGCTCGCCAGCGCATGCACCGGTGCCAGATGCGCGCCGCGCTGACTGTTCCACGCGAGCGAAGAGCCTTGCGGATCGCAATCGACCAGCGTCGTGCGCTTGCCACTGCGCGCGTAATAGCCGGCCAGCGAACTGGTCACGGTGGTCTTGCCACAGCCCCCTTTGCTGTTGGCAACCAGGATTCGGAACATTCAACTCTCCCAGCGTCCCCCGTGGGGACGGCAATAAGCGCGGTTCGGGCCGGAATCACCAATCAGGCAATCTACGCTATTCCACAATTCGGCGATATTCCGCGATGGCGTAGCGAATTTCGCATCGGGGCAGCGTCAAATCGTCCAGCAACTGTACGAATGTGGTGTGCAACACAGGATCCGCCTGGCTTCGCACATGGCAGCTGGATGGGCAATGCGGGGTTCCATAACCCAGGCGCAGGGTACATTCTCGCAATCTGGTTTGCGCCCGCGGGAGTTGTCGGCTGTGATGGAGTTTCCAATCGACGAAACACCGCAGTTGCAGGCATTCACGGCAGTCGAGCGCGAGTCGTTCTTTGCCAGTGTTGCCCGTCATCGGCGCGCGGCATCGCGCGTATCGGCCATTGCCGGCGCGAGTGCAACGGTGCTTGCGCTGGTCGTCGCGATCCTGATGGCTCCGTTGTTGTACGCCATCATCGGTCTCGTGCTCGATCTGCTGAACCTGGTCGTGCCGATGCCGGATGTGATGCGCTCCGTGACGCAAACCGTGGGCGCGCTCACCGATCACCCCGAGGCCGTTGCGCCGGGGCGCTGGCTTTACACCGGATTGATCGCTGCACTGCCGGGGCTCGCAGTGATGGTGCTGGCGTGGCGCACGTTGGGTGGTGTCGTACGCAAAGCGATGGACAGCGATGCTGCCAATCTTGCGGCGCAAGCGATCAATCCCGCAAACCTCGCCGAGCAACGGTTTGCGAACGTCGTATCGGAGATGGCGATGGCCGCGGGCATCGATCCACCGCGAGTGAGAGTGGCGGACAACGACTCAGTGAATGCAGTGGCCTTTGGCGCGGATCGCTTGCACGCAAGCATCGTGATCACGCGCGGTCTGCTGGCGGAACTGGATCGAGCGCAGATGCAGGGCGTGGCCGCCCATCTGGTGGGCTCCATCGCCAATGGCGACATGCGCATCGGTGCGCGCTTCGCGACCGTGCTTGCGATGTTCGGCTTGATCGCAAGGCTCAGTCATTCCTTTGCCGACCGCGCGGCAGCACGGCGTTTTACTGCACTGCTGCGCGCATCGCTGAAGCCCGACCGTGGCGCAGACGATGGACTACTCGTGATGGAACTGACCAATCCGTTCGAGCCGGAAGAAGAAGCTTCGATGGACGCGGCGGCAGGCGATGACAGGATTCCCTGGCGCACCCTGGCGTGGATGCCGCTTGCCGGTCCGCTGGTGATCAGCGGATTTTTTGGCGGCCTGTTATGCACGATCCTGCTCGGCCCGTTGCTGTCGCTGACGTGGCGACGCCGCAAATATCTTGCCGATGCGACGGCGGTACAACTGACGCGCGAACCGGACACGCTCGGGCATGCGCTGGAGAAGATGCGTGGTGCGCCGATCGAAGGGGCTTTCGGTGCATGGATCGCGCACCTGTGCGTGGTGCCGAACGGTCTGATCGGGGCTCGCAGCATACTCGGCGGTTCGGCCGTGCCGATGTCGCCTGCGCTCGACAAGCGTCTGAAGGCACTCGGGGTGATGGGCGCGCATATATCGGCACGACCGACCGTTACCATGCCCGGATCGAAGTGGCTCATCCTTGCGCCACTCATCGCTGTTGTTGTTGTGCTCATGGGCGCGGTGGTCGTGGGTCTCCTTTTCATTTCGGTTGCGCTGTCGGCACTCTTCACCTGGTTGCCCGCGTTGGCAATTCACGCGCTGTTGCGCTAGCGCAGCGGATCGCCGCTTCGGCACGTCGATGATCCGCAGCGAATGGGCGCTGTTGTAGCCCGGTTGCGCAGGGAAAGCAGCTGCAAGACCATCGTGGCCGTGGAATGCAGACGCGGTTGTTGCCATGCGATCGGAGTAAGCTCGGCAGCCTCTTTCAAATCAGGGGAAGTTCATGCGGCAACGTGCGTTGTTGTTCACTGTTTTGCTCTGCGGTACAAGTTCGTTCTCGGCTTTCGCGGGCGAGGGCACCGTGCAGGGCAAGATGATCGTCAATGGCAAGACGATCGCGTTGACGCATGTCTACGCACTGGCGCAGCCCAATTCGTTCCACAAGGAGAAGGAAGACATTCGCGTGATCCTCAGCGACGCACCGATCAGCGATGAAGCGCTTCGGCACGATCGCGACCAGCTCGACAAACTGGCTGCCACCGGCAAGTTCCACGCGATTGCGGTGACGATCAGCGACGAGATGTCCGGTCAAGGCAAGAGAGCCGACGGCAACGACATCTATACCGTCGAAATCAACAAGGGCTGGATGAACACCGGCGGACTCGACAAGTTCGAGATGAAATCGCTCGATGCAAAGGCGATTGCGGGGCGATTGCACATGACCTCGGCGCATGATTTCACCGCCGACCACGCGACCTTCGATTACGACGCCACGTTCAGTGCACCCATCGTTCACTGAACACGGTGATGCGCAAGCGCCGCGGTCCTCAACCGCGTCGCCCAATGATCGAAGCCGGGCGCAGCAATGCGCACCGGCTTCTTCCGTTCAGCCAGCTCAGAGTTCCGATCCTCGGCAACGAAGGCGCCGCCGCTGATGACCAGCGCCTGGCCAGCCTTGCTGGTCCTATGGAATTGGAAGCGACCTTCGATGACCTTGTCATGCGCGCTCGTGACTTCGAACAACGTGGCAGAATTGTCCTTGTCGAGCGAGTACTCCTCGGCATCCTTGCCCGCTTCCTTTGACGCCTTGCTGAAGGTCGCATTGCAGGC
>JBDSFA010000094.1:0-9069 GCA_039919785.1 Dokdonella sp.
AGTAGCCGGCTGCCGCGTTGTGCACTGAATTGTGGAAACGCGTCGGCGACAGCTCCAACGGCTCGCGCGCGAGCGTCCTGCACAGGTCGTCGGTGATCGCGATGTCACCGTGCACCGAGGCGAAAACGCACGGCAGATCCGACGGCTGGCGTGCAGCCATCGCGCACGCCTGGGCGCCGACGTCGCAGGCGAGCAACACCGGGTCGGGCGCGCGGCGACGTTCGTTGGGCGGCAGGATCGTCGCGCTGGGTCGCGCATTGCCGGCTTCCGGCACCCGGTTTTCGCGCAGCGCCTGCGCGGCCGTGTTCCAGTCTGCGAGGCCGGGCGACCACCAGCCGATGCCTTCGATATGCACGACAAGGGTGTCGATACCGGCGCCGTCCTCGCTCATGCGGACCGCCCGGCGCGAAAGGCCAGGGTGCAATTGTTACCACCGAAGCCAAACGAATTGCTCAGCGCGACGCGAATCGCGCGTGTTTCGTTCGCGAATGCGATCTGCGGACCGCACTGCGGGTCGGGCGTGGTGCTGTTCAAGGTGCCAGGCACCAGATCTTGTTCCATCGCGAGCAGGGTCAGCAGCGCTTCGAGGATGCCGGCGGCGCCGAGGGTGTGGCCGCTCCAGCCCTTGGTCGAACTTGCGCGCGTGCTCGAAGGAAAGGTATCCGCGACCAGCGCCGCCTCGACTTCGTCGTTCTTCACCGTCGCCGTGCCGTGCAGGTTGATGTAGTCGACATCGGCGGGCACGAGGCCCGCGCGCGCAAGGGCATCCGCGAGCGCGAGACGCGCGCCCAAGCCTTGCGGGTGCGGTGTCGCCATGTGATGGGCGTCCGAGGATTCACCGTATCCGATCAGGCGCGGCAAGCCCGCTTCGCCATCGCGTTCGAGCAAGGCGAAACCCGCTGCTTCGCCGATCGAGATACCACGGCGCGCGGCATCGAACGGTCGACATGGCTCGGGCGCGACGAGTTCAAGCGCATTGAATCCGTATAGAACGCTGCCGCACAGGGTGTCGACGCCGGCAAGGATCGCCGCATCGACGAGGCCGAGACGGATCATGCGCTCCGCCTTGGCGAAGATCTTTGCGCTCGAGGAGCACGCAGTCGCGACGGTAAGACAAGGCCCGCGCGTGCCGAACACCGCTTCGAGAAACAGGCCAAGCGAATGCGGCGTGTGCAGGAATGGATTGCGGAAGTGCTGTGGGAAATGTCCGTCCTGCAGTTCGCGGTAGGCTTCCTCGGTTGCGCCGATACTCGCGGTCGAGGTGCCGACCACGAGCGCCACGCGAGACGCGCCATGGCGCTCGATCGTTTCGCGTGCCCGATCAAGGAAGCCGTCGGCTTGCAGGCCAAGCCAGGCGAGTCGATTGTTGCGGCAGTCATAATTGGCCAACGCGGCGGGAAACGCCAGTTCCTCGATGCCCTCGACGCGACCGATCGCGCAGGTGAGTGGCCCGCTCGTGAAATCGTTCGCACGCAAGCCGCCCTCTCGCGCATGCAACGCGCGCGCGTGCGCTGCGCGGCCGCTGCCGAGCGCGGACATTGCAGTGCAGGCAGTAATCGTCAGGGGCGGGATCGGGTGCGGCACGCGGCAGGAGTGGCCAGAAGGCCGAAAATTATGACACAGCCACCACGGGGGTGAGGCCATGGCGCGCACTGGCACGGCCGCGGCTGAACGTGCCGCGTCCGCCTGCGCTGCTACCATGCGGCCCATCCGATTCGCGCATGGCGCCCGCAACCGATGCAGACCCAGCACATCAGCGTCGTCGAGGCATTTCTGCACGGGCTGCAGGATCGCGTTTGCGCGGCGCTTGAAGCCGCCGATGGCGGCGCACGTTTCGTCGAAGATGCGTGGATGCGCGCAGAAGCACCCTCGCCCCCGCATCAGCCGGCACCGAACCTTCAGCCGCTCGAGGCGGCTTCGACCCCCTCTACCGCGGAGCGGGAGAGGGGCGCTGGTGGGCAGCCTGCGGCCGCCGACTTTCTTCGGGGTGGTGGACGCACGCGTGTGCTCAAGGATGGCGCCGTGTTCGAGCAGGCCGGCGTCAATTTCTCGCGCGTCTCCGGTATGCGCCTGCCACCCGCGGCGAGTGCTCATCGGCCAGAATTGGCCGGCGCGCCGTGGACTGCGCTCGGCGTATCCCTGGTCGCGCATCCGAAAAATCCGTACCTGCCGACCACGCACATGAACGTGCGCTACTTCGAGGCGCAAGCGCCGGGCAACGATCGCGCCTGGTGGTTCGGCGGCGGCTTCGACCTGACCCCGTACTATCCGTTCGACGCCGACGTCATGCACTGGCATACGGTCGCGCGCGAGGCCTGCGCGCCGTTTGGCGACGACATCTATCCGCGCTGGAAGCAGTGGTGTGACGAGTATTTCTTTCTCAAGCACCGCGCTGAAACACGCGGCATCGGCGGCCTGTTTTTCGACGATCTCAACGCCGGTGGCTTCGATCGCTGCTTCGGCCTCATGCGCGCGGTCGGCAACGGCTTCCTCGACGCGTATCTGCCGATCGCCGAGCGGCGCAAGGACACGCCTTACGGTGAACGTGAGCGCGAGTTCCAGCTGTACCGGCGTGGCCGCTACGTCGAGTTCAATCTCGTGCACGATCGCGGCACGTTGTTTGGCCTGCAATCGGGCGGGCGCACCGAGTCGATCCTGATGTCGCTGCCACCGCGTGTGCGTTTCGAGTATGGCTACGTGCCGGTAGCCGGCAGCGCCGAGGCGAAACTCGCTGACTACCTCAAGCCGCGTGACTGGCTTGAGAACCGAAAATAGTCTTCAGCGAAAGATTATTGCGCTGGCGCGGTAGCAGGCTCATGTGCACCGAGTGAAACGGGTTTTCACTTCCACTCGTACAACGTGTAGTAGACCGGCGAGATCGGGCCTGCCTTCGGATCGCGCGCGAGACGGCCGCTGCCGTCGTTGTCGAAGAAGGTCTGGCTTGGACCGTTCTGCGGCACGATCTTGATCATCCAGACGTGGCCTTGTTGACGGTATTCCTCGACCGTGTCGTCGCCCTGCTTGCGTGTCGTGACCGCGCTGTCGGCGATGCGCTGCGCATTGGCGGAGGCATCGCGGGAAGCCTTGTCCCGAACCAGACGTGCATCTGGTTTGGGCAAGGGTGCCAGTGGGTCCGCGTCGACAGGCGCGGCTGGCGCGGTTGCCACGTCCTTTGGTGGTGTGGCTGCCTTCGATGTCACACCGGGGTCGTCCAGACCGGGTGGCGGAGCCGCATCGGTATGCATCGGTTTCTTCTGCGCCGCACCGACGGCAAAACTCGCTGCAGTTGCGAGCAACGCGGCGATGACGAGCATGCGAAGGGTTGGTTTCACGGAGGCGTCTCCCAAAGAATGCGATCAGACTAGCAGACCGGCATGAATCTGCGCTTGCGCGCCTGAACGGAAAGCAGGATGGCGGTCCGCACAATGGCGTCGCATCGGTGCAGTGCATCGTCGGTTCGGCATCGGCGGACCACCGGCGCTCGGTTGGGGTTTCGCCCGCGCTCTTGCGTAGAAGGAATCACGGCACGGCAATCGCTGGTGCTCGTCCGTCCACGATCGATGATGGAGTAGCAGGAATGAACAAGTCACGTCTGATGGCCACTGCCACATTGAGTGTCGCCGCCGGCCTGTTCGCGACGATCGCAACGGCGACGGAACTGGCGCCGGGCATCGACGCCGTTGATCAGGTCAGCTCAGTGCTGCCCTGGTACAACGGCGTGTTCGAGAACATCGGCAGCGACATCGCCTGCCTCAGCGATCCGCCGATCGGCGAAATCCGCGTGCAGGGATATACCGGTTTCTCGCTGGTGCCGCCCAACTACACGCCTGCGGTCGGCGAGGTATTTTATACGCACCTGGTGCTGAGCCATCCCGGCAATCCCTGCGCGGGCAGCGCGGTTGCAATCGAGCTGCTGCTGCCCGCCGGCATAACGCCGGCAAACTCAGTGGCAAATCCAGCGTTCTGCTTCGCCGTATCGGGCGTCAGCAACCAGCTGTTCGATCTCGGCAACGATGCCGGCTATGGCTGTCCTCAGTCCTATTCGCAGGGGCTGCAGGGTCTCGCCGTGATTCCGCCCCACGGCGGCATTGGCAACAGTGGTGCATGGGGCATGGCGCGCGGCTTCTGGCTTGAGCTGCTGATCCCGCTGCAGGCAAGCCAGCCACAGTCCGGCAACAACTCGATCGCGTGGCGGGTAAATCCAGATATCGGCGTGGTCGGCTATCCGGCGGTGCCGGTGCTGGTCAACAACGATGTGATCTTCCGCACCACGATGGAAGACAACCAGCTGACCCTCGACATCTGCACCATCACGCCGACGCCAAGCGGCTGCTGAAACTGGCCGCATGGCGTTGCAATCAGGCAGGGTGCGCGCCAAGCTGCGGGCCCGTTGTCGCGCAGCCCTGCCATGTCGTCTTCCCGTCCGCGCCTCGTCCTGATTGATGGATCTTCGTATCTGTATCGCGCATTTCATGCGCTGCCACCGCTGACCAATGCCGCAGGTGAACCGACCGGTGCGTTGTTCGGCATCGTCAACATGCTGCGCGCGACATTGAAGGCGCAGCCCGACTTCGCCGCCTTCGTACAGGATGCGCCGGGCCCGACGTTTCGCGATGACCTCTACGCGGCTTACAAGGCCAATCGGGCCGCGATGCCGGATGACTTGCGTGCGCAGGTCGAGCCGATGCTCGCGATTGTGGGTGCACTGGGCTTTCCTATCCTGCGCGTCGACGGTGTCGAAGCCGACGACGTGATCGGCACGCTGACGCGGGCGGCGATTGCCGCCGGCATCGACGTCACCGTATCGACCGGCGACAAGGATTTCGCGCAACTGGTCGTGCCCGGCGTCAAGCTTGTCAACACGATGACCAATACGACGCTGGATACCGCCGGTGTCATCGAGAAATTCGGCGTGCGTCCTGACCAGATCGTCGACTATCTCGCGCTGATGGGCGACAGCGTCGACAACATTCCGGGTGTCGAGAAATGCGGCCCCAAGACCGCCGCGAAATGGCTGGCCGAGTACGGCAGCCTCGACAATGTGATGGCGAACGCGGTCAAGGTCGGCGGCAAGATCGGCGAGAACCTGCGCAAGGCGCTGCAGCAGTTGCCGCTGTCGAGGCAGCTGGCGACGATCAAGACCGATGTCGTGCTCGATCGCGGACCGACCGAACTGAAACTCGCGCCGAGCGATGTCGACGCGCTACGTGCGTTGTACACGCGCTACGAGTTCAGAGCGGCATTGAAGGATCTGGAGGCTGCGGCGGTTCGTGGGGAAGGCATCGCGGCTGAAGCCGCTCCCACAACAGCCGATGTCGCGATGATGGGCATTGCGTCGAGTGCCTATATGGGAGCGGCTTCAGCCGCGACGCCTTCTGCCCCGATGGTTGACTTGCCGGAAGAACTTTCGGGGCCCGGCAACTACGAACTGGTGACGACGCAGGCGCACTTCCATGCATGGCTGGCGAAGTTGCATGGCGCGCATCTGATCGCGTTCGATACCGAAACGACGTCGATCGAGTCGATGCGCGCCGAGATCGTCGGGATTTCGTTTGCGGTCGAGCCGAAATCGGCTGCGTACATCCCACTCGGCCACGACTACGCTGGCGCGCCACCGCAACTCGCGCGCGATGCGGTGCTTGCCGCGTTGAAGCCGATCCTCGAAGACGAGCGGCGCGCCAAGCTCGCGCAGCACGCGAAGTACGACATCAATGTGCTGTCGAACTACGGGGTCCAGGTGCGCGGCGTCGTCCACGACACCATGCTTGAATCGTACATATTGAACTCGACTGCACGCCACGACATGGACACGTTGGCCAAGCGCCATCTCGGCGTCGAGACGATCCACTACGAAGATGTCGCCGGCAAGGGCGCCAAGCAGATATCGTTTTCGCAGGTGGACCTCGATACAGCGTGCAGGTATGCCGCGGAGGACGCGGACATCACCTTGCGCCTGCATCATGTCTTGTGGCCCAAGTTGGAAGCGATGCCGTCGCTGAAGTCGGTCTACGAAGACATCGAGATTCCACTCGTGCCGGTGCTCGCACGCATGGAGCAGCGCGGCGTATTGATCGATACGGTCGCACTCAAGCAGCAGAGCCACGAACTGGCCATGCGCATGCACGAGCTGACCGAGCGCGCGTTCGTGATCGCCGGCCGCAATTTCAGTCTCGATTCGCCAAAGCAGTTGCAGGCGATCCTGTTCGACGAATTCAAGCTGCCGATCGTGGTGAAGACGCCGGGTGGACAGGCGTCGACGAACGAAGAGGCGCTGGAAGCGATCGCCGACAAGCATGAATTGCCACGCGTTATCCTCGACTACCGTGGTCTTGCGAAATTGCGTTCGACCTACACCGAGAAGCTGGCCCACAACGTCAATCCGCGCACGGGTCGCGTACACACCAGCTACGGCCAGGCCATCGCGGCGACAGGACGGTTGTCGTCGTCCGATCCGAACCTGCAGAACATTCCGATCCGCACCGCGGACGGGCGGCGCATACGCCAGGCGTTCGTCGCGCCGGATGGCTGGAAGGTGATCGCCGCGGACTATTCGCAGATCGAGCTGCGCATCATGGCGCACCTCTCCGGCGACGTTGGCTTGCTCGCCGCGTTCCACGGCGGCCAGGACGTGCATCGCGCGACCGCGGCCGAAGTGTTCGGCGTGCCGCAAGCGGATGTCGATCCGAACCAGCGTCGCGCCGCAAAGGCGATCAACTTCGGCTTGATGTACGGCATGAGTGCATTCGGTCTCGCGCGCCAGCTTGGCGTGTCGCGCGGCGAAGCACAGGACTACATGGGACGTTACTTCTCGCGCTATACCGGCGTGCAGACCTTCATGGAGGAAACGCGCGAGAAGGCTCGCCGCGACGGCTACGTCGAAACCCTGTTCGGCCGTCGCCTGCACCTGGACTACATTCAGTCGCGCAACGCAGCGCAGCGCGCCGGTGCCGAACGCGCGGCGATCAATGCGCCGATGCAGGGCACCGCCGCCGACATCATCAAGCGCGCGATGCTCGGCGTCGACGCGTGGCTACTCGACAAGACCGATTCGGCGCGCATGTTGATGCAGGTCCACGACGAACTCGTGTTCGAGGTGCGCGCCGATGCGGCGGACGCGATCGTTGACGGCGTGCGCGAGCGCATGGCGGCGGCTGCAACCCTGGATGTCCCGCTCGTGGTCGATATCGGCGTGGGCAACAATTGGGACGAGGCGCACTGAGGCACTCGTCCGCGCGCGATTGCGCGATGCGTGTGACCGCGACGCCTCAGTCGAAGCCGCTGCGAAAGATCCTGTCGAGCACGGAACCGAACTCGAATGCACCAATGTCGCAACGCGAACCCGTGACGCGCGCCGCGCCGCGCTGATCGGTCTGAATGTCCTCGCCTTCGCCGTCGACGCACCCGCTGCCGCCCGATGGACTGTCGATCGCCTCACTGCCCGCGAGCAGGGCATGTGTCCAGGTGGGGCCGCCGTTATCGCCGAGCGGTCCGATGGTGGCCGGCGTCACCAACCCCCAGGGGCCGACGATCGTGCACCCGCTCGCGTCGCCGAAGAGATTCCAGCCGAATGCCTGGATGGTGCCGGTACCCGCGCAATCGTTGTAGATCGGCGCATCGAGCACGGTGTTGTCGGCGAACAAGGTGTTGAGGATGTTGAACGCCGAAGCCGTGAATTGTGCAAAGTATACGCCGCCGCCATCGCCACCATTTTCGTCGCGATCGTGATCGGCATCGTTGTTGATGATCGATGAACTGAACACGGACGCCTGGTAGTTGCTGAAAATCGCGCCGCCGTCCGTGTCCGCGGCATTCTGGCTCAGCGTGCTGCTGGTGACGCGAAGTTCGTTGGCGTTGAAGATGGCTCCGCCCGAGCCGGGGCTCGCCGCATTCGAGTAGAGCGTGCTCGCATTGATTTGCGTGTTGCCATATACATACATGCCGCCGCCGTATTGCGCCCGATTCGATCGCACAGTGCTGCGTTCGATCAGCAGCGCGCCGGAACTTTCGATGCCGCCGCCTTCCACCGACGTATTGCCTTCGATCACGCTGTCGCTGATCGCGAGGTCGCCGCGATTGAAGATGCCGCCGCCAGTCCCGTTGCCCGTGCCGGTGCTCGTGCTTGTGCGCGTGCCGTTGCGCAACGTGATGCCGGAAAGATGCACGGTGCGACCGGTTTCGATCGCCAGCACGCGATCGATGTGGTTCGCATCCACGATCGTATGCGTCGCCCCCGTGCCGAAGATGGAAACGGACTGGCCCGCCACCACCGGTGCCGCGAGATAGAGATCGCCGGAGTCTTCGCCGTTGGCGCCCTGCGGAGTGCGCGAAAGGAGAAAGATGCCGGCCGGCAGCAACACCACAGTCAGGCCTGTGCCAGTCAGGTGGTTGGCTTGCATCAACGCGGCACGCAACGAGCAGGTGTTGGTGCTGGTATGACACAAGCCATCGCCGAGGTTGTCGTCGATGAGGTCGGCGGTTGTGTTGACGGTGAAGAGGACATCCGCGTGCGCGGTGTAGCCGGCCGACAGCGCGTACAGGGCGAATGCGGCGCGCGACGCGACGTGCAGGAAGGGATGGTTTGTCACGAGCAGGCTCCGTTGAATGCAGACTATGCGTTGGTGGACGTGGCCGGCATGGCGGTCGCGCACGGCGGGTCACACCAGTGACCGCTTCGTGCAGGCGAGCACGCCTTGCTGTATCTACGGGAAAGCGCGCGCGAGCCGGCCACAGCGTCGACGAGCCGTGCGATTGATGGATCCCTCAAACGCGCTAGTCTCTGCGCGTCTCTGCGTTCACAGACTGTCGCGACGACCTTCGGCCTAGCAGCCGGTGACGATGCCGCTATGGATCGGACCATGCGCGAGAGCCGCGAACCACTGCAGACGATGCAGATAGGCCATTCGTCATGCATGGATCGCGCAAATGAACGGTCGATAAACACGACCTATGCACCACTGGAAACTTTTGCCTTCGATCCCGATCTATCTTACCGGGCGCACGCAACGGCGCCCTGGTTGACTCACCTCCCTGAGTGCAACCCCGGAAGTCCGATCCTCCCCAGATCGGTTT